>JAAYPS010000001.1 GCA_012519655.1 Clostridiaceae bacterium
GATCTGGTAATATATAAAACTATCTATACTATTACCATCAGAACTGCTTAATGTAGATTTTCAACATATAGCAATAATTGATTCATATTTTAACACATTGGCAAGTAAATATATAGTGACTAAAGTTCTAAAACTTAGTTGAAAACCCGATTTCAATTTTACATTTAGATAATATGGTGAAAAAGAACAGAAGGTGTACATAAGACTATTTAATACATTATAGAAAGAAGTATTTTTATATAAGTAGTAAATAGTATATCTGTAAAACACAT
This sequence comes from Clostridiaceae bacterium, assembly GCA_012519655.1. GTDB lineage: Bacteria > Bacillota > Clostridia > DSM-8532 > DSM-8532 > Thermoclostridium. The sequence goes on from JAAYPS010000001.1 coordinate 273, forward strand.
GTAACGATTTTAGGTTCGGATAATATGATGTTATTGAAATAATTTAAATGTGGTGATTTAATGGAAACTTTAAGACTTGGTTCGCAAGGCCCGTATGTAAAACTAATACAAAGCCTTTTATTAAGAATTGGTTATAATCCTGGTGCTGTGGATGGAATATTTGGTCAGCAAACCCAAAACGCTGTAAGGGCGTTTCAAAGAGACAACAACCTAACGCCCGACGGAATAGTTGGTCCCATTACATGGAGCTATTTTCAAAGCTTTCTTCGAGGATATGATACATATGCAATCCGTCCGGGAGATACTCTATACAATATTGCACAAAAGTATTATACAACTGTTAATGCTATACTAACTGCAAATCCCGGCGTAAACCCGATATACCTGAGAGTTGGACAGATAATTACAGTACCGTATGGTATTGATATAGTATTTACTGATATTGATTACACGTATAGTATTCTTGAAATGGATATTGATGGTCTTGAAGCAAGGTACCCTTTTATTGAAACCGGAGTTGCAGGGAAAAGTGTCCTTGGTAAAAACCTATATTATATAAGGTTAGGAGAAGGACCTAACGAAGTTCACTACAACGGAGCTCATCATGCACTTGAATGGATCACAACCCCTCTTTTGATGAAATTTATTGAAAACTTCTGTAATGCCTACTCATTAGGCTATTCTATTCGTGGGTACAATGTCAGAGAAATATGGAATAGGAGCAGTATCTATATAATCCCCATGGTTAATCCAGACGGTGTAGATCTTGTGTTAGAAGGGTTACAAGAAAATAACCCATATTATGATCAACTTATTCAATGGAATAATACAGGCCTTCCATTCTCGCAAGTTTGGCAGGCGAATATTAGAGGAACTGATCTTAATAGAAATTATCCTGCAAGTTGGGAAGAGGCAAAAGCACAGGAAGAATCCCTTGGAATATTCGGACCTGGTCCTACCCGTTACGGAGGCCCTGCACCCTTATCAGAACCCGAAACTCAGGCTATGGCGAATTTCACAAGGCAACATAACTTTAGATTAGTTATTTCATATCATACCCAAGGTCAAGTTATTTTCTGGCTCTATAAAAATATACAAATACCAGGTGCTAGAGAAATCGGGGAGATGTTCTCTCGTGCAAGTGGATATGAATTATCTGAAACGCCTTATGAGGCAGCCTTTGCAGGTTATAAGGATTGGTTTATTCAGGATTTTGCAAGACCTGGATATACAATAGAAGCAGGCATAGGCAGAAATCCCTTGCCTATTTCTCAGTTTAACACAATTTACAACAACAATGAGGAAATAATGCTTCTTGCCCCCATTGTATAAAAAATGAAACATATGCCCCAAGTTAATAACTATGGGGCTTAAGAACACTAATCTTTTTTCTCGAGTATTTCTTTGATAAGTTCTTGATAGCTTGTTATTTCGTTTTTTAGATCAGCGATAATTTGATCCTTAATTTCAATTACCGTTAACAGTTCTTCTCTGGTCATATCTTTAAGTTCAACCATTTAAAATCTCTCCATATAATCAGATGTTTTGTGTTTTCTGATAAAAAAATGTCTGTATAGACTTAAAGCCATGCTGTTGAGCTCCAATAATTTGCTCTGTACTGCCTAAAAACAGAATCCCATCATCAACAAGTGCTCGGTTAAAATTATCATATATCTGTATCTTTGCTTCCTCAGTAAAATAAATTAGAACATTACGACATACAATTAAATCCATACCTTGAGGATATGTATCTTCAAGAAGGTTCAACTGCCTAAATTCAACACAATTGATAATGTCATCCGAAATTTTAACGGTTTCATCTGTTATACGGGTAAAATATTTATCTAGAAATTCTTTTGGTAACTCTTTGATGCTTCGTATTGAATATAGACCCTGTAATGCTTTTTCTATGGCTGACATATCAATGTCAGAAGCAATAATTTTAATTTTCGACAAAGGAAAATATTTGCTCAAAATCATTACAACAGTATAAGGCTCATCCCCAGTAGAACAGGCTGAACTCCAAATTTTAATATTCTCAATGGAGCCCTTTTTCTCGATAATAGATGGGATAATAATATTTTCAAATACTTCCCACTGACTTGGGTTCCTATAGAACTCGGAGACATTTATAGTTAAATAATTAATAAATGTCTGATACAGCTCTTTATCTTTCAAGGAAGCAAGAAAAAAACCCATAAAACTGGTAAACCCATTTCTTTCAACCAGAGATGTAAGACGACGTTTCATCTGTTTTTCTTTATAAAGATTTAAATCGATACTTGAATGCTTATAGAAAGCCTTTTTGAAATCCTCATAATCATTCATTGGCATCTCCTACTTAATAAATACATCGAATTGATTTGGGTTATTTACTCTGAATTTCCTTTTTTTAGACTACATTACCCTATTAGCAGTAATTGTATAACTATTCCAATTTTCACATATATCAAACAAGACCGAAAATACCGGTCTTGTTAATACATGTATCAAATTCTATTATTATTAAAAATCTACTCTTCTTTTAAAAGATCGCCAATAGTGTTGTTCAGCTCTTCAACATGTGCAGTAGGAACCTCGTCCTTGTCAACAACTTCCGGAGCACTTTCTTCGCTGGTTTGTGGATCAATAGGTTCAACTTCGCGAATACTCAAGCTGATTTTTCTCAACTCAGGATTGACTTCTAAAACCTTCATTTTAACTATCTGATCAACATTTAGAACTTCCTCTGGTTTTCCTAAACGTACATTGGAAATTTGAGAAATGTGTACTAAACCTTCAACACCCTCTTCCAATTCAACAAATGCACCGAAGGGAACCAGGCGTACAATTCTACCTTCTACAATATCCCCTACTGAATACTTTTGTTCAACGTTGAACCATGGGTTGTCTTCAGCTTTTCTATAGCCAAGTGATACTTTTTGTTTTTCTTTATCAAATCCTAAAATTTTAACTGTAACTTCTTGGCCTACTTTAACTACTTCAGATGGCTTATTTATCTTTTTCCAAGACAATTCAGATATATGAATTAGACCGTCTACAGCACCAAGATCAACGAATGCACCAAAATTGGTCAGACTCTTGACTTTACCTGTATATTCTTTATCTACTTCAACATTACTCCAAAATTCATCCATTTTCTCGGATTTTTCTTTTTCTATAACGTTTCTGCAAGAACCTACAACGCGGCGCTTATTTTTAGACATCTCTATAACTTCAAACTTAACTTTTTTCTTTAAGAACTCATTTAAATCTTTAACATAATGATCTGAAACCTGTGATGCGGGAATAAATACTCTTATGCCTTTATAACTTGCTACCACGCCACCCTTAACAACCTCTCTTACGACAGCTTCAAGTGGTTTCTTTTCGTTAAAAGCTTCTTCAATTTCTTCCATACCACGAATTGAATCCACTCTCTTTTTGGAAAGAGATACATTGCCTTCACCATCGTTTATCTTAATAATATAAACAAGGATTTCTTCTCCTTCCTTTAAGTCTGTCACAGGGTCAAAATCAGGGTCTTCGAGAAATTCTTCCATCGAAATAACTCCATCTGCCTTGTAACCGAGGTCAACAAAAACTTCGCTGGTATTATAACCAATTATACGACCGTTAACAACCTCACCAGCTCTTAAGCTGTTTACTTCAGATTCTTCGAATGCCTCTTTAAAAGACATTTCATTCTCCTGTTTGTTCATAATCTCTTCCATTGTTTCAATAACCTCCTTGATTACCCAGTCTGGAGTAGAAGCCCCTGCGGTAATCCCTATAGTGTTAATATTCTTTATATCCAATGGTGGTAGCTCCGCCACGGTTTCGATTTTAAAAGTCAACGGGCAGTTTTCAGAACATATTTCATATAACTTTTGTGTATTGGAGCTATTTTTGCCCCCAATAACAATCATCATATCAACGACACTAGATATATCTTTTGCCTCCCGTTGTCGTTTTTCAGTTGCATTACATATTGTATCAAATTTTATCGCGTTTGCAAACTTTTTCTTAATAATTTTGTAAATCTCTTCATACTTTTCAGGTTTCATAGTTGTTTGTGAAAAAACACATACACAATCTGAGGAATAAGGTAGATTATTAACATCTTCTTCGGTTAGAACAATGAATGCATTATTATCACACCATCCATTAATTCCAATAACCTCGGGGTGGTTCTTGTCGCCAACCAAAATAATCATACATCCGTCAGCATGCTTTTCATTCACAAGCTTATGTATTCGTTTTACATACGGGCAAGTTGCATCGTGTATGGTAGCATTCTTGTTGTTAATCTCCTTATATACAGCTTCCCCGATTCCATGGGCTCTTATAACAACATGATCGTCACTATTTAGTTCATCCGTGTTCAAAACTACTTTGGCACCCTTTTTTTTGAGCCTTTCTGATACTTGTCTATTGTGAATTAATTCTCCAAAGGTACATGTGCTATTTGGAGAATGCTCTAATGCCTCAAATGCTAACTTAACAGCATTGTCAACACCGAAACAAAATCCTGCAGATTTTGCTATGATAATATTAGCCATATACTAAAGCCTCCATAGTTTTGTATATCTTACCTTATTTAGTCCTCATCAAGTGAATATATTATTTCCATTAAATCGTCAACCATTTTTTGCATATCTTCTTTTGTGGCCTTTTCGCCATCAGGAAAATCTATTATGTATGGCTTACCATATACAACTTTTAATTTTGAGAATATTCTATAACTACCAAATATGCCAACAGGAAGAATATGTGCTCCTGATTGTAGTGCAAACAAAGCAGCTCCTACTTTAGGTCTAATTCTCTTTTGATTCTTTTTACGCCTGGTTCCCTCAGGAAAAATACCCACTGCCTTATCTTCACTCAACAACTGCAAAGTAACTTTCCCAGCATTACGGTCGCCATGCCCTCTATTAACTGGATACGCTCCCAGTGATTTTATGATGATGTTTATTATAGGTATACTGAACAGTTCTTTTTTAGCCATGAAATGAATCTTTCTTGGCATCCTACTAGCAAATAAAAACATATCAAGTAAACTAATATGATTACATGTTACTATTAACGCCCCTGATTTCGGAATGTTTTCCAGCCCCTTATATTCCACCCTATAAAACAGCAAAAAGAAAATCCTAGCTATGAAAGCTACAAATCTATACATCATACTTTTATATCCTCGACTTAACAATATCAAGAATAGTCTTTACAGAGTCCTCCACCGAAAAACCTGTTGTATCAAGTAAGATTGCATCCTCTGCTTTTTTTAGGGGCGAATGTGCTCGACTGCTATCATTTTTGTCTCGATATGTCATTTCTTCTTTTAATTCTTCAAAGGTCTGTTTCAATGTGCCTTTTTCTTTAAGCTCGTCATATCTTCTTCTTGTCCTATCCTCAACCGAAGCTGTAAGAAATATTTTTACATCAGCATCTGGTAGTACTTTTGTTCCGATATCACGTCCATCCATTATAACGCTTCTTTCTTGTGCTATCTCGCGTTGCAATTCTACCATTTTCTCTCTTACAGCTGGAATAACTGCTACATCGGAGGAACCTACCGTCACCTTTGGAGTACGTATGTCTTCAGTGACATCCTTTCCATCAAGGATAACTTTCTGAATTCCATCTTCATATA
>JAAYPS010000099.1 GCA_012519655.1 Clostridiaceae bacterium
TATTATCTAAAATTTTGGAAGGAGAGATTATTATGGAAAACTCTTTGAAAGCTGTCTTAATAGGGGCTGGCGTTGTTATTACTTTAATAGTAGTGTCTATTGGTTTCATACTAATGCGCTCTGGTCAAACTACTGCACTTGCAGCTATTGGCAAGTTGGATCAACTTAATGTGGATATGACAGAATCACAGTACACAATGTACAATAACATGGAGATAAGTGGAAGTGAAGTAATAAACGTAATTAGAAAATTCGAAGATGAATATATAGGTGTAAAGGTAGAAACTAAAAAGCATACAGTAGGAGTATGGTACATCAACACAGTAAATGTAACAGGCGATGTAGGAATTACTGGTGCTGCAACAGACGACATTTCTGTTGCAATTGATGAGAAAAGCTCTAAGTATGTTAATCCAAATGGCGTTTTTTTAGGAAAACTTGTTCGTGATGAAAATGGTACTATTGTTGCATTAGTTTTTACGCAGCAGTAAGAGTTTTAATTGCTATAGAACGTTGACCTTAATAATGCAGCGATGGATTAAGACGAAGTATATTAATCTCTTTAGGCCTCTTATGATATGTCTGTACTAGACAAATCAGGGTGTTAAGATGAAGTATTTTAGTCTCTTTGGTCGGGTGGAGTTAAATCTCTACCTGACTCTATGAATGTATCCAAATTGACTTGGGTCTTATATATTTAGGTGGTGAAATCATTGGAAGAGAATTTAACTAAGGCTCTATCTATTGTTAGTGTTGTGTTTTGTTCAATACTTGCTATTTCGCTATTTTTTATACTATATGATAAGAATATTGAAACAGTAAACATAGTTAATTCTAATGTAGCCGATAGGGGTGCAGTATATCAAAGCAACAGTAATGCAATTATTCCAAATCAGGTATCAGGAGCAGCAATTACTGGCAGTATTACAAATGGACTTGAAACAGATATATTGATTGGAACTATTACAGTAACTAAATCTACAAGTCCTGATACCTTTGATTTCAGTTTAATAGACAATAATGCAATATATTCAACTGAATATATACTAAATGAATTCGGTGAAATAACAATGATTAAATATATAAAGAGATAGGAGGCCAAAGAATTGTCTGATACAATTAGCAAAATCATAGCATTGATCATTTCATTAATGTTATTCTTTATATTCCCAATTGAGAACATGTTAACTCGACAGGATGATATCGCAAAGGTTGTAGTGCTAAATGAAACATGTGAGTTTGTAGATTCTGTAAGAAACTTAGGATACATCACGCCAATTATGTATAAGCAATATTGTCAAGCCCTGTCTATGACCGGTAATGTATACAAAGTATCAATGGAACATAAACATACTACAATTGATCCAGTCTATTTAGATCCTGTCGACAAGACATCATTTCAACATGACTACAACAAGAACTACGATATTACTTATACTAAGGATATTCTGTCAACATTACTACCTGACAGTCTTAGTCATTCTGGCGATAATTATTACTTTCTATCTAAAGGCGATATTTTTTCTGTTCAAGTTATAAATACAAATAAGACGGCTGCGACAAAAGTACAACAAATGCTCCTAATGTCAGATTTACCAGTAAATCGTATTGTAGTGACTTACGGAGGAATGGTTAGGGATGAAGATTACTGATATTGCAATTATATTCATATTAATAACATTACCATTTTTGCTTTTGTTTAGGATTAAATCAGATAATCTTCAAAGTGTAGAGTTTCAAAGCATTGTACTTAATAAATATATCGATACGGCAGTTGAAGATGCTTCCATTGCCATGGTTACGCGTGGAGAAAATGATAAAGTAACAATTTCACGTGATAAGGCTCTTGATGCTTTTTTTGATACGCTGTATACAAATTTTAACTTAACAGATAATGATATTTCCCAATATACATTGCAAGGATATATTCCAGTTGTTGTCCTTATCGATTATGATGGGTTTTGGATTTATTCTATGGAGACATACAAAAACAGTAGCCATGAAGAAATTAGTGAAATGATATGGAAGCCGAAAAAGTCATATGCATATGAACAGGACGGTTATGTTTTTCTTTTTACGCTAGACGATTATGTTAAAGTACTTAATACAGTGGACAATAGTTTTTTTGAGGGCAAATGTGAAACAGTTAGAAGCTCGCTACCAAGCAATGAAATCCTACAAGACAATATACTATTTGAAGAAGTTAGAAAAAGAACAATCGTTGAATGCATTAAGAATGATGTAAATGCTGAAATAAACGAACACAATAAATACGCAAGACTTTTTGGCATTACATACAATTTTTGTCCACCCATAATATCTGATGACGACTGGCATAACAATATCGAGGACATAGGTTTTTTGTCATTTATTCAAGGCATCCCAATTGGAACATCTGGAGAAAAATTAAATAGCTATGCACTAGGAGCTGCACGAGTTGTTAGGAAAAATCACTATTACATACAACAGGATGATAATGGTTTAGATTATTATCATCGTGAACTATGCCCGCTAGTAATATCTAAGGATGAAATTTTTGATAGTCGTGAAGAATGTGCTATTAAGGGAGCGTTTCCATGTCGGATGTGTAAACCATAGCAGAGAGGTACTTTACTATCGAAATTAATCTAAATCTCGTGTAACTATATACATTTTTGTTGCCCAGAGGTAATGTCTGTATTATAATCAAAATAGTCATATGTAGTCTATATAATTTACCAATTAGTTAATTACTATATATAGCAGTATGTTTGTTAAGATAAGACAGTAAATTAAACCAAATTCTAGAAAAGAATATAATCTAATTGATAGCTCAATTTGTAGAAGAATACTAAATTGCTTTTAGTAATAATACGAAAGGACTTGTTTTCATGTGTGGACGTTTTTATATTCCCGAAAAAGAATTAGATGATTTTGCAAAACTTGTTGCAGAAAATGAGCAGTATTTAGTGAAAAAGCATGGGGAAATATATCCGGGAGACACAGTTCCAATTATTACACCTGGTAAAGACCAAGCTCGTAACGAAGTACATGCAGTTAAGTGGGGTTTCCCGTCATGGAAAGGTAAAGGGTTAATAATTAATGCAAGGTCAGAAACAGCATCCCAAAAACCTATGTTTAAAGCACCTTTTCAAAAACGCAGATGTCTTATACCTGCTACTGGTTTTTATGAATGGAAAAGTCAGGACAATAAGAAAATAAAGCATTTTATTAGTATTGATAATAAGCTTTTCTTTATGGCAGGTTTATATTGGTTTTTCAAGGATAAGAACAACGAAAATGTGCTTTTACCTGCGTTTACAATTCTCACCACAGAAGCAAACTCTAAAATAATGTCAATACATAATCGTATGCCGGTAATTATTGATGAGGATAATATTGAAAAATGGTTGTTATCATCAAACTATGATGAACTAAATACCATGCTTCGCCCTGCAAACAGTGATAAGACATACATTTCAAAAGTATAGTAATATTCTCCATATTAAGTTTTTGAATATGAAAAGAATTATTGCAAAAGATAATAGTACTTTGCTACTTTTCTTAAAAAGGCTTTTGCGAGTAAGCAGTTTCGCAAAATGCCCTGAATAATTTTATATTGCAAATCAAATGGTATATTTCAATTAACACAATTCAAATGGGGTATTTAATAAGAAAAGTGGTGAGTTTGTGTTTTTATAGATTATGTTGATAAAGCTAATAAACGCTAATGAAAACCACAAATATACCAGGAGAATTTATATGCATATAACAGGAATTGTTGAAAGCAAAAATACTCAGGAAATATTAGATACAATTAAATATTTCTTAGGCGTTGGAAATAAAAAAGTTAGCTTTACAGAGTATGACTATCGGTTTAAATATATACAAAAGTGGAAGGATTACTGTTCAGCGCTAAATCAAGTTGGAACAGACATATTAATGATTAAAATCAAACCAAAAGATCTTGAGGCAGCAATAAAAGATCTGGTCTTAGATACTTTGATTGTAAATGATTATTATGAATGGAATGTAGTTTTGTCTCAACTACGTAATGATACTAAAAGTACCTCAGATGAATTAACAGTCATTCTAAACAACGATATAGTTAAGACTTCTCAATTTACAAGTATTGAGGGTTATAGGGTGCTAGGATATGGGTTTAATAAGGAGTCAATTATTACAACATCAAGTACCGGGGAGCCATCAATTAGTGGTCAGTTTTTATGCTGTATAACGTCTAGTCTTATTTCAGCTAATGGGAAAAAAGTTGAACCCCAGGAATATGTTATGAGTTTTGAAAATAGTATAAGAGATCCTTACAATGTTTTAGTAGCTGCCTCTTTCGCAGTTCTTCATGATATCAATTTAAACAAAATAAATGATAAAATAACCGAATTCGAATGAAGGTTATTTTATATAACCTTGTATCATGTTCATCCAATCTCAAATAATATCAGTTAAATTATATTAAACGTTTTTCTATTTACTATACCGCATACTTATTAGTTCTTGTTAGCAATTTATTTGTGGATACATGGATATTATACAATATTACATATTTTATAGTCTAAAATTATGATAAAAAACCGAAAAAAGTTGATAAAGCTTTTGTCTGAATATATAATAAAGGTAAATTATTGAATTTGAGCTTTTGATTTATGGATATACCTATTTATTTAAGTGAAAAGTGCCGATTTATATTAATGAGGTCATTAGAATATACAGATAAATTAATATTTTATTTCAAGATATTATTCCATGAGATAAAAGATTAAAAATAAAAAGGGACTTCTAAAAACAAGTTAATTTGAATAAGCATAACATGAGATGAATTTAATTTAGATACGAAAGACGGAGAGGAGTGGGGTGTATCCATGCCCGGTAGTTATATGGAAAATAATTATACAAACTTATCTGGAAAAATCATATCTGAACCTAAGTTTAACCATGAAATCTATGGAGAGGGATTTTATATTATTAACGTTGAAGTACCTAGACTTAGTGATACATATGATTATATTCCTGTCATGTTTTCTGAAAGACTTTTACCTTTGGAAATACTAGAAGAGGGTAAAGTGATAACAATAGAAGGACAATTCAGAAGTTACAATAACTATAGTAGTGACTCAAATCATAAACTCATGTTATTAGTTTTTGCCCGTGACATTGTAATCATTGATTCCATGGAAGAGGTGAAAATGCCAAATAGTATTTACTTAAATGGTTTTATATGCAAAAAACCCATTTATAGAACAACACCATTTGGACGTGAAATTGCAGATATACTTCTTGCTGTCAACCGAGCGTACAATAAATCTGACTATATTCCGTGCATTGCATGGGGACGTAATGCTCGTTTTGCAAGTCACTTAAAAGTAGGCGATAACATTAAGGTATGGGGAAGAGTACAAAGTAGGAAATACCAAAAGAAAATTTCTGATGATAATATTGAAGAACGCACAGCCTATGAAATATCCATATCAAAGATGGAAATGAATAAAGACAATAATAATACACGGAATAATGATGAAGAAGAATAAAATATAATTACTTGGAAAGGAAGATTTCCTATGATAAAGGTTTTATATGGAACAAAAGGTGTCGGTAAAACAAGGTATTTAATCGAAGATGTTCATAGCATAATAGACGACAGTAAAGGAACTATTGTTTTCATCGATACAAGTGATGAACTTGTTACTAAACTTAGACATGAAGTACGATTTGTCAATATTTCTGACTTTCCTGTTAATGACAGTAGTTCGTTTTATGGATTTATCGGAGGTTTAGTGGCTGCAAATTATGATATCGTTGCCATTTATGTAGATAGACTGGATTTAATTGTAGGAGAAAACCCCGATTATGAAACCTTTTTTGAAAAAATAAAGGAGATTAATAATAATTTTAAGATAAGGTTTGTATTTTCAATTAGTGGAAATATAAAGGATATCCCTGATTACGTCACTAAAGAATATGCTTTATAATATAGTACGATAGCATATGAAACCCGTCTCTTAGGTAGTGGGATTACATTGCTTTATTTAAATGGGCCACATCAGGTAGCCCATTTTTATATTCTCTATTTATATACAAAATACCATATACTTTAAAAATCCATCATATCAGCAATTTGAGAAAATAATACATCTTTCATAATTTGCCACTACAATTAATATTCGTTATATCACTAAATACATAAAGCTGTTGTGACTAAGAGTGTATCAATACTTGAAGTACATACAGGATTTAACACCACATATTTACAGCCGTTGTAAAGCTTAGATCACAAAGGCTTAACTTTGCATTTTGCTTTCAATTATTATTTTTATAATGTAAAATGTATTATGAAAAGTAATAGAGGTGTTAAACTTGTATGTATCTGTCATAATAAGTAATACAACAAGAAAATTTGATAAATTCTATGATTACATAGTCCCAAGTGAACTGTGTGATTTTATTCTGCCCGGCATACGTGTTCTTGTTCCATTCGGTAATGGAGATCGCTTACGTGAGGCTTTTGTTATGGAAATAAAGCAAAAAAGCCAGTTCGCAGGCTTAAAAGAAGTTGCACAGGTAATTGACGATACTCCTGTTTTAATTCCCGAACTTATTGAGCTGAGCACATATATGAAAAAAAGATATGTTTGTACATACGATATGGCAATAAACTGTATGCTCCCTACAGGTCTTGGCCTTTTATACAGGCAGGACGTTATCCTTGTGAAAGAAAACTCTGCAGATAAAACTATTGTAAACCTAAATGAGGATGAGATAAATATTATAAATGCATTAACAGATAATGACGGAGCGCTTTCCATTGACAAGTTACAAGAAACAATAAAAAAGCCCGTTATGAAACTACTCAAAAAGCTTGAACAGCAAGACTTAATACAAATAGTCGATCATTTTGAGATGAAAGTTAAAGCAAAAACCATAAAGGTGGCTTATCCTAAAATGGATGAGGATGACTTTCAAGAGCTTATAAACAACAACAATATTAGAAGTATAAATTACATTCGTATCATGCAAATGCTTTTTGAAGAAGGAGAAATACTTGTTTCTGAATTAAATGCACTAGGATATTCTACTGCAATACTAAAAAACATGGAGAAAAAAGGATACATCTCCATATCCGATGTTCAAGTGGAGAGAGATCCTCTGGAAGATATTAAGATAGCTCAAACAAAACCTTTGCCTCCAACTGCTTGCCAAAAAAGAGCCCTTGAAGCAATTTACGAGTCACTACAAACAAACGAATTTCAAGAAATATTGGTCCATGGAGTAACAAGCAGTGGAAAGACAGAAGTGTATATGCAAGCAATTGGAGAAGTCATTAAAGATGGTAGGAATGCAATAATGCTAGTTCCAGAGATAGGGCTTACTCCTCAGACCGTTCATCAGTTTAAAGGAAGATTTGGTGATCGAGTTGCCGTTCTTCATAGTCGTCTATCAATAGGAGAAAGGTATGATCAATGGAACAAGATTAGAAACGGGGAAGTTCGAGTTGTTATTGGAGCACGATCTGCTATTTTTGCTCCTCTTGAGAATATTGGAATAATAATTATTGATGAAGAGCATGAAACATCTTACAAATCAGACCGAACACCCAAATATGATGTTAGAGGTATAGCTGCGGTAAGATGCATGTTCAACAAAGCAACTTTGCTATATGGCTCGGCCACACCATCAATAGAAAATTATTATAGAGCTGTATCGGGTAAAATAAAACTTGTAGAAATGGATGAACGTACAAATAATAAGCCACTGCCGGATATTATTACTGTAGACATGCGCGAAGAACAAGACAAAGGCTTGAGAAATGAGTTTAGTGATGCATTAGTTCATGAACTTAGAAAAAATAAAGAATTGGGTGAGCAATCCCTTATTTTTATCAATAGAAGGGGTTATTCCAATTTCGTATTATGTAAAGAATGCGGGTACATAGTATTGTGTCCTTATTGCAGTGTATCATTAACATATCATCAAGCCGATCAGAGGCTTGTTTGCCATTATTGCAGCTACACAACCATAAAACCATCTATTTGTCCCATATGTAAAAGTGAACATATTGATTCCTATGGTTTTGGCACACAAAAAGTTGAAGAGCAAATCCCCCTGATATGTAATGATATGTCGGTAATAAGGATGGATTTAGATACAACCACCAGCAAGCATGGCCATCAAAAAATTCTTGATACTTTCAGAAACGAAAAAATTGATGTGTTGGTTGGCACACAAATGATTGCTAAAGGACATGATTTCCCAAATGTAACATTGGTTGGAATATTATCAGCCGATAGTTTATTAGGTAGTGGAGATTATAGAGCATCGGAGAGAACATTCCAATTAATAACCCAAGCTGCAGGGAGGGCAGGCAGAGCTGAAAAGAAGGGTAGGGTGGTTCTTCAAACATTCGCTCCTGACAATTTCAGTATAGAATCTGCTATTAATCAGGATTTTAAGGGATTTTACGCTCAAGAGATAGCTCTTAGGCATGAGTTGAAATTGCCACCATTTTACCAAATCGGATTGGTTCAAGTAGCTGCAAAAAACAATGATATTGCAAAAAA
>JAAYPS010000100.1 GCA_012519655.1 Clostridiaceae bacterium
ATTAACTCCACATCTTTTTCTTTCGCCATTTGAATTGCTAATTCAAATACAGCTCTATCTTCAGGATTTGGATATTTTACTGTACTAAAATTAGAATCTGGTTTCTCTTGCTCCGGAACAATATATACATTGTTAAAACCAACTTCTTTCAAAATAGCTCTTACAGGCTTATTTCCTGCACCATGAATTGGTGTGTATATTAACCTGCAACTATCAAGAAAAGCAGAATCAAGTTTTGTAACTGATAAAGTTTTTAAATAACTTATATATGCATGGTCAATCTCTGCACCAATAATTTTTATTAAGCCTTTACTTAAAGCCATATCAAAATCCATTGTACTTATAGAGGTAATATCCTCAATGGAATTAACTTCTTCCAACAGTGCATTAGAAAGATCTAACGGCAATTGTCCACCATCTTTCCCATACACCTTATACCCGTTGTACTCCTTTGGATTGTGACTTGCAGTAATTACTATACCAGCATCGCAATTTAAATATCTTACTGCATATGATAGTTCAGGAGTAGGTCTTAACTCATCAAATAGATAAGTCTTTATATTGTTTTGTGCGAAAACACATGCACTTTCTTGTGCAAACTCACGGGATTTATGTCTTGAGTCATATGCAATGACTATTGATACGGTTTTATTATTTTTAGTAAGAAAATTAGCCAACCCTTGTGAAGTTTTCCTTATGACGTAGCGATTAATGCGGTTTGTTCCTGCGCCTATTATACCTCTCAAACCGCCAGTTCCAAATTCGAGATCCCTATAGAACCTATCTTCAATTTCCTTTTTATTGCCTGATATTGACAATAGCTCTGACTTTGTATCCTCATCAAAATATGGATTATTCAACCAGTTGTTGTATCTTTCAACATAGTTCAAACCAATCACTCCTTAGTGGTATATTTAACTCCATTACTGTTTATGATATGCATTATTCTAATACTCAATTGTAGCTTTCATAAATTCTTTGAATACTTCTAGCCCGCCCGGTATTTTCATCAATATCAATTACTACTGCATTTAAACATGTTCTTCCTTCTGCAGGTTCGAAGTAGGATGGTAATCCTGTCAAAAACTTTTTTAGTATCACAGCTTTGTCAACTCCAAGTATTCCTTCTTCAGGACCCGTCATTCCCACATCTGTAATAAATGCGGTGCCTTTTTCAAGTACTTTTTCATCAGCAGTCTGAACATGGGTATGAGTCCCAACAACGGCACTAACGCGGCCATCAAGGTATTGCGCTAAAGCAATCTTTTCACTAGTTGCTTCGGCATGAAAATCTACAAAAATAATTTTACATTGCTGTTTTAAAATAGAAATATCACGATCTGCGGTTAAAAAAGGGCATTCAGCATTAGGCTCCATGTAAACGCGTCCTAATAAATTGATAATACCGATTTTTATACCATTTTTCTCAATTATTAATCTACCTTTTCCGGGAACACCTTTTGGATAATTAGAAGGTCTGACTATCTTATTACTAGAATCGATAAAGTTAAATATCTCTTTTCTGGACCATGTGTGATTACCTAAGGTTATCGCATCAATGCCAGAGTTGAATATCTCATCCGCAACATTATAATTTATGCCTTTACCACCAGCAGCATTTTCAGCATTAGCAATACAAACATCCCATCTGTAAATACTATTCAGTTTGTCTAAACGGTCTGCTAATACCTTTCTGCCAGATTTAGCGAACACATCACCTATAAATAAAAATTTCAAATACTATTACGTCCTTTCAAAACGTAAGAAGCGTAAATTACGCTTCTTACATCTGAAAATTAATTACTTTTTTAAATCTTATTTTGCATAATCAATTGTACGTGTTTCTCTTATTACATTCACCTTGATTTGTCCGGGATAATCAAGTTCGCTCTCTATACGTTTTACAATATCTCTAGCGACCATTACCATTCCTTCATCGGACACATCTTCTGGTTTTACCATAATTCTAACTTCGCGTCCTGCCTGGATTGCAAAAGATTTGTCCACTCCTACAAAAGAGTTTGCAATATCTTCTAACTTCTGCAATCTTTTAATGTATGATTCAAGAGTTTCTCTTCTCGCGCCGGGGCGGGAAGCTGATATTGAATCCGCAGCTTGAATCAACACTGCTATAACAGATGTAGGTTCCTCATCGCCATGGTGAGCTAATATTGAATTTATAACCAAATCACTTTCATTATATTTTCTACATAAATCAGCTCCTATTGACACATGAGAACCTTCCATTTCATGATCAATTGCTTTTCCTATATCATGAAGAAGTCCTGCCCTTTTCGCAAGAGTCACATCTTCTCCTAGCTCACTAGCAATAAGTCCTGCTAAGTGTGCAACTTCTTTCGAATGATTTAAAACATTTTGTCCGTAACTGGTTCTAAACATGAGTTTACCCAGTAACCTTACTAGTTCAGGATGTAACCCATAAACACCTGTTTCAAACGTAGCACGATCTCCCTCTTCGCGAATTGTCGTCTCAACCTCTTTCTTAGCTTTCTCAACCATCTCTTCGATACGAGCTGGATGAATTCTACCATCGGCAATAAGCTTTTCAAGAGCAATTCTTGCAACCTCTCTGCGAATAGGGTCAAAACCTGATAAGATGACTGCTTCAGGGGTATCATCAATAATTAGATCTATTCCTGTAAGAGTTTCAAGTGTACGAATATTTCTACCTTCGCGTCCTATTATTCTACCCTTCATTTCATCATTAGGTAAAGCTACAACAGAAACAGTAATATCTGAAGAATGATCCACAGCGCATCTTTGGATAGCTGTTGATAAAACTTCTTTTGCTTTCCGGCTGGATTCTTCTTTTGCTTTTTCATAAATATCCTTTACCAGAATAGCAGCTTCATGTTTTACCTCACCTTCAATATTCTTTAGTAAATATTCTTTTGCCTCGTCAACAGATAAGCCTGAAATGTTTTCAAGCTTTTCTAGCTGTTGTTGATACAAGCTTTCAATTTCCTGCTGACGTGAATCTATTTCTTTAATCTGTCTGTTTAAACCTTCTTCTTTTTTCTCCAGGGTTTCTACTTTCTTTTCATAAGTTTCTTCTTTTTGTTGAAGTCTGCGTTCGGTCCGTTGGATCTCAATCCTTCTTTCCTTAACTTCCTTCTCTAAATCAACTCTACTTTTATGAATTTCTTCCCTGGCTTCGAAAAGTGCCTCCCTCTTTTTTCTTTCAGCTATTTTTTCAGCTTCACTTACAATACGTTGGCCTTCCTGTTCTGCACTTCCAATTTCAGCCTCAGCAATTTTTTTTCTATGTTCAATTCCTTTACGGAACATAATAACTGAACTGACTACTGCAATAATAATACCGACTCCAAGGCCTAATAAAATATAAACATGATTTATCTCCTTCACCTCCTTGTCCACTGTATCCTGCAACTTCTTATCTCGTGTAAACGTAATCTTATTTAAAATATATTTCGCTACAGTAAGAATATATGCAAGTATACTCTTTTTGTCATAATTGTTAAAATTCCTATTTCATAAGCAAACAAACGCGAAATCAAATTTATATGAACACATAAATGTCCATACTATAATCATTGTAAACGTATTTGAAAATAGTGTCAAGAAACCTCTATAAAAATGAGACTTGCTATTACTCTTTTGAAAGCTGTGCCGCCTTAATGGTGTTTTTCATAAGCATAGTAATAGTCATTGGTCCTACACCACCTGGGACAGGCGTTATATAAGAGGCTATTTCAGATACACTTTCAAAATTTACATCCCCTACTAATTTGCCATCAGGAAGTCTATTAATCCCAACATCTATAACTACTGCTCCAGGCTTTACATAATCAGCATCAATAATTTCTGGTTTTCCAATGGCAACTACTAATACATCAGCTCTTTTACAAACATCCTTCAGGTTCTTAGTTCTGGAATGACAAATTGTAACGGTTGCATTATCATGTAAAAGAAGCATTGACATAGGCTTGCCCACTATATTACTTCTGCCTATTACTACGCATTCCTTTCCTTCCAGACAAATACCTGCTCTGTGTATAAGCTCCATGATTCCTGCAGGAGTGCATGGTAGAAAATCATAATTACCAATCATGATTTTTCCTATATTAAAGGGGTGGAAAGCATCCACATCCTTAACAGGTGATATCTTTAGCAATACCCTTTCTTCATTGATATGCTTTGGCAAGGGTAATTGCACAAGTATACCATGCACAGACTCATCCTCATTTAAAGTCTCAACAAGTTGAATTAGCTCGTGCTCGGATGTTTCCTCTGGTAGAGCATACTCAAATGAGCGAATACCTACCTCCTCACACGCTTTTTTCTTATTATTGACATAAACTCTTGATGCAGGGTCATTCCCAACAATAACAACTGCAAGTCCTGGATGCAAACCCATCTTTTTTATACTATCAACTTCTACTTTTAATTCAGCTCTAATCTGCTTTGAAACTTCTCGTCCATACAAAACTACAGCACTCATATTTTCCTCCCGTAATACATATATAATTTGCTATTTATTATCCTATGGGCTTTTATGGAAACTGTCAAGATAATTAATTACTGTCGAGATAATTAATTAAGGCTTTTACTTAACACCACGAAATGTTCACTCTATGATACATTGAACAAATTTTCAATTTTCGTCGGTGGCATTGGTCTATATAAATAATACCCCTGAACAATGTGGCAATCCGCCTTTTTTAAGAAATTCATTTGTCTGAAAGATTCAACTCCTTCAGCAAGAACGCTCATTTTAAGTTTCTTTGCCAACGCAATGATTGTATTAATAATAATTTCATCTTTATGATTTACATTTATACCCTGTACAAAACTCATATCTATTTTTAGTTTATTTATTGGAAGTTGCTTCAAGTAGTTAAGGGAAGAATACTTAGTTCCAAAATCGTCAATTGCGATTCTTACACCCAATTTGCTAAGCTCTTTGAGAGTGTGGCTAATTGAAACAATATCCTCCATAAGGACACTTTCGGTTATTTCAAACTCAAGGTATTTAGGTTCTATACCTGTACTATTTATAACTTCGGACACCTTACCAATGAGGTCATAATCAACAAATTGTTTTGCCGAAAGGTTTACAGAAATTGGTGCCAAGACAATATTTGAATCCTGCCAAATCTTCATCTGTTTGCATGCCTGTTCAATAACCCACTCACCAATTTGAATAATTAATCCGGTTTTTTCTGCAATTGGTATAAATCTATTCGGAGGTACAATACCCAATTCAGGATGTTGCCATCTTATCAGTGATTCAAAGCCAACAATATTACCATTGCAGGTATCCACCTGGGGTTGATAATAAAGCTCAAACTCATTATCGGCTACAGCTCTATATAATTGATTTGTTAGCATCATAGTCTCTATAAGGTTTTCCTTCATTGTAGGATTACATATTTCGTACTTGTTTTTACCCTTTTCTTTTGCTCTGTGCATTGCAATATTCGCATTTTTAATTAAAGTGTCAGCATCATTTCCATCTAATGGATATACAGCCACTCCTATGCTTGCTGTAATATGCACATCATTGCCTTCAATTAGAAATTCTCGACGAAAGGCCTCATTTACTTTTTCTGCTATGATATGTATTGTATCTTCATCAGGGTTGTTTTGAAGCAATACTAGAAACTCATCAGCTCCTACCCTTGCTGTAGTGTCACTAATTCTAAGGTTTTCAGTTAACCTTTGTGCTGCCTGAATGATTATCATATCTCCTAATTGATAACCCAAAGTGTCATTGACTAATTTAAAAGAATCCAGATCAACATACATAATTGCTAATGAGAGTTCATTTCTCAAATTCTCACTTATTTTTTTATCTACATATTCTGTAAATGACTTTTTATTAAAGAGACCAGTTAAATCATCGAAATAAGCTAACTTGGAAATTTTCTCTTCCATTTTAATGCGGGACTGAATTTCTTGCCGCAATTCTCTGTTAATCATATCCAATTCTTTCGTGCGTTCAATAACTTTAATCTCAAGCTCATCTCGAGATTTTTTTACCTCTTGTTGAATATTGTTAATTTCGGTTAGATCCTGGAATATATGAACACTTCCAAAAGGTTCATCCCAGTCATCTTTAATAATAGACGAGGTAAATAGAACAGGTATATTTTCGTTATTTTTTTTATTTAAAAGCAGTTCGTTGCTGTTCTCTGTATAGTATTTTCTAAGCTCAGCATCATCTACTATTAAACTTATTGGCTTATTATTTAATTCTTCCAATGAATAACCAAGCAACTCTAATGTCCCATTGTTAACATATTTAATTCTTTCTTTTTCATCTGTGATTACAAGCCCTTCCTGCATACCTTGAATGACATCAAACACAACATTTTGCGGACTTAAATTCATTAGGCGGTAGCGTTTTATCGAATACCAAACAGCACACATAGGTATTGCTATGAATAAAACTGTTGAAGGGGGCAAAATATATATGTCTAAGGCTGGTAATACTATATCTGTAAAGGAACCAAATAATATAGCAATAATAATCGTAATAATAAATATATGTGATTGTCTTTTTTCACGTTTAAATTTTGAGTTTCTACCCCACTCATATATTAAAAAAATGCATACAAAAGTATAAGTTAACGCATAAATTCTATAAAAATTATCCCATATGAATCCGTTTGATTTAGCTAACAAGGCCCACCCAAAATCATTTTTAATGAAATCATTAGCAGAGATCGGTAGATAAAAGAAATAGATGAAAATTGAAACAAGAGCAGGTACAAATAATAAACACGGAGTTATTGGAGTTGAAAGTAATTTTTTCTTTTTCACTAATATTAATACGAAATGTAACATAAGATAGTAAAAAATACTCCCGAACAATGTTGCTATTCTTCTGAATATTACAGCTGACTCTGCGACATTTAATACATTCATCAATGTAAGCATTAACGACCAGAGTGCTAAATCAAAACACATAACAAAGAATGCGCCGTTCAATTTACTTTGGGAATCACACAAATATGCAGATACACCTACATATATGTATAATACACTTATTACTAAGTACGCAAATACCATTATATTCATACTCTAAGTTCCTCAATAACTAATTTTCTCTACGTATAGTTCATATGAAACACCTTTTCTTCATGTGGACGGTTAATTACGACACCATGAGAGATTGAAAACCTTGATGCTTATATAAAATCTTAAAATCAGGTTCCTTTCTAATTTTCATCAGATATGCATGGTCACATTCCAACACCTTTTGTAATAGTTCCACAGCAATATCTTTTTCTCCCATATATGCATATACCTTCGATAGTCCAAAGTATATTTCGGCATCTTTGGGAAATTTATTCAGTGAATTTTTGTAAATTTTTAAAGCTTCATTGTATTGACGTATTTTTATTAGAACTGCTGTATAATGATAAATTAATACTTGATCATTTTTATTTATTTCATACGCCTTTTCAAAAGAATTCACAGCATCTTCATACCGTCTTGACATTTCAAGTATTATTCCACGATTGTAATATAACTGATAAGACGCTCCAAATATCCTAAGAGCCTCATCGAATACTTGCACAGCTTCACGGTACTTATTTATCTGACCTAGCAAAACACCTAAATAATTGTAAGCATCTTCTACAGGCTCTTCCGCCTCAATGGATTGATACAAATAATGCACGGCTTGCTCTCTATCACCTAATTCATCCAAAAGTGTTCCAGCATTATAAAGAAGCATGCTATTATTAGGAACATAATATAAGCCTTTGTGGTATGTTTTAAGCGCATCTTCTTTATACAGCATTTCCCTTTGGGATAACGCAAGGTGGTAATAATTTAATGGCTCGGTGGGTTCAATTTCTATTAGTTTTCTAAAACATTCTTGAGCAACATCAAACTTCTTCTCTTTTAGAGCGGCTTTACCTTTATACTTTAGAGCATCAACTTGCTTAATAGCTGCTATATCTACTTCGCCTAACACTTCTATAGTCTTATTAGTATCGCCCTTTTTATAATACATACTGCCTAATATTATACGAACCAAATTGTCTTTAGCATCAAGGCTACCTTTTTCAAGATATTCAATAGCCTTATCCTCCATGTCCATAGCTAAATAAGCTCTTGCAATATTTTTATAAACAACTGCTAATTCAGGATTAATATCAATTACTTTTTGAAAACTGCTTATGGAATGCTCATATCTACTCAAATAATAAAGAGCGTATCCGTTGTAAAATAGAATCATTTCAATAAGCTCTTGAGCATGGCTCAATCTTTTATTAATCGGATTTATATGTTTTTTGGCTAATTTTAATGCTTTATTAAGGATTCTATGGGCTTGACGATATTTCCCTACAATACAATGTAAGTATCCTGCATTATATGCAACCTCAGCTGATTGCGGTAACACGCCATAAAGAAATCTGTATTGTAAGGCTGCAGCTTCATACTTCTTATTATTAATCAGTTTTTGTGATAGCATCAGCTGCCTCTTTATACTATTGGAAATTCTTTTATCACTAATATCTAACGATTCAAAAACAGTAAGAGCTGAAATTTCTTTTTTATAATGTTCAGCATTTTCCAAGAAGTATGAAAAATTTAATTTTTCTACCTCTTGCTTTTTCTTCTTTTCTACAAGATGAATATTGATCCCGTTGTTTTTTACTGTTCTCTTCATTTTGTAGTAATCGAATAGAACAATACAGGAAGGAATGAAAATGCCACATAGAATTATCAAAAGCTCAATTTGTGGTATAGTGAAAACATTTTCAAAAAGAGTAAATACCACTACAGTAGCCGAAAGAAACTGTATAAGTAGTATAAAAACAGTAAAAATGCTAGGTCTTTTAACAAAACGATTCATCATATATATCGTCAACAGACAAACTATCAAAGCTATAAAAATTAATGGAATATTCATGCTTAATCCTCCGAATTCAACGGTTTTGTAATTATGTATTAACTATTCATCTTCATTTCTTCCCATTGCTCTTTCGTTATAAGCACCTGCCTTGGCTTACTTCCATCAAAACCACTTATAATTCCTCTTTCATCCATTTGATCTATTATTCTTCCTGCACGAGCATAGCCTACTCTCAATCGCCTTTGTATAAGAGATACAGACGCTTGCCCAGCATCAATGACCATCTCTATTGCCTGAGGTAGCAGCTCGTCAGCTTCAAACTCATGATTTTCCACATCATCATTTTTCTTGGTTATTTTCTCAATAATGTCTTCATCATACTCAGCTATAATCTGATTTTTTACATACTCAACCACATGCTCAATTTCTTTATCGGTTATAAAACATCCTTTAACACGTATGGGTTTTTGCATACCTACAGGGTAATACAGCATATCGCCCTTACCAAGTAGCTTCTCAGCGCCACCCATATCTAGTATTGTTCGAGAATCCACCTGGGATGAAACAGCAAATGATATTCTTGAAGGGATGTTCGCTTTAATAACACCTGTAATAACATTCACTGATGGACGCTGTGTTGCAATAATTAGATGCATTCCTGCAGCACGCGCCATCTGTGCCAAACGACAAATAGCATCCTCCACATCATGAGGAGCAACCATCATCAAATCTGCAAGCTCATCAATAATTATTACAATTTGGGGTAGTTTAAACCCATCTTGCTCTGCTGAAACTATTTTGTTATAACCTGCTAAGTCACGAACTCCTTTATCGGCGAACAGCTTGTAGCGCATAGTCATTTCCTGTACTGCCCATTGTAATGCACCTGCTGCCTTAGAAGGGTCTGTGACTACAGGAATTAGTAAGTGTGGAATACCATTGTATACTCCAAGCTCTACCACCTTAGGATCAATCATTAGCAGTTTTACTTCCTCTGGGGTAGCCTTATAAAGCAAGCTAACAATAATAGAGTTAATGCATACACTTTTACCTGAGCCAGTTGCCCCTGCAATCAGCATATGTGGCATTTTTGCCAAATCGATAATGACATTGTTTCCAGTTATATCTTTTCCCAAACCAACGGCAAGTTTTGATTTGAATTTAACAAAATCAGGAGTCTCAAGTACTTCGCGTAGCACGATGGGCGCAACTTCTGGATTGGGTACCTCTATTCCAACTGCAGCCTTCCCTGGAATAGGTGCTTCAATTCGTATACCTTGAGCAGCTAAACTAAGGGCAATATCATCTGTCAAATTCACGATTCTACTAACTTTAACCCCTGGACTGGGCTGTAGCTCATAGCGGGTAAAAGCCGGTCCTACAGCTACGTTTATTATCTGTGCATTTATTCCAAAACTATCAAGTGTCTCTTCGAGCTTCTTAGCATTTTCCAAAGCAGTTGCCTTTATTTTTCTTGTATTAAGCCCTCCATCCGGTTCATTCATACAAGAAAACGGTGGGAACTGGTATTCTCGATCATGAATGGTTATCTTGCGAATATCTTTTAATGATGTATCCTCTGCAAATGTTCCATCCTTTTTTTCAACTATATTCTTTGTTTTCTTGCTCGCAAACTGTATCGGTATTTGATTTTCCAGCTCTGTTTTCGGTGCTTCTTTTTGTTGTTGCATAAGTGGAAAGTCAATAATTTTTGATCTACCAGTATTTGTACTGCTATTGTTATCTGCCATGGATGGTTCATCAAGTTCCTTTATGAAAACTGGTTCATCCATTTCTTCATCTTCTCTTTCAAAAAACATATTAGCTGTGCTTTCCTTAATGGTTTTAGCTTTCTGTACAGTATTGACAACCAATTTCTTTAAAGAAATATCTGTTATTAACATAGCAATTATAATACTAAAGGCCCCTAGAACAATAAAAGTACCTGCCTTTTGGAATACCAAACATAACGGTACACTAATAAGCCCACCTAAAACACCACCATTTAGTACATAAGGAACTGTGGATACACTTCTTCCCTGTCGATAAAAGTATTTAAGATACTGAATGAATGACATGTTTACATAATCAGACTTATTATATGAACCTGTATTAAAAATAGCACCGACTAAAGTTAACAGTAAAAAAAACAAGTGTAATCGTTTTCTGAACTGAGGTTTTTGAGGGTAGAAAATTAATAAAAAACCATATACAAAGATAAGCGGAGGTAAAAAATACGCAATAAATCCAAACATTCCAGTGGATATATGCAGAAGAATTTCACCAAAAAGACCCGTTAGGTTTTTATGGTATATACTTAATGCAAACAGAATACTGAAAGCTATTACTAAAATTCCCGTAAACTCTCTATGCCGTCTTTTTTTCTTAATACTCATAGTTTTATTACGCGTACTTTTATTTTTTACGCTTGTTTTCTTTTTACTATTACTATTCGTATTTGCTCTTTTTCTTGTACTGTATGTAGTATTTCTTGCCTTATTAGTGGCTTTTTTCTTTTGTGCTTTTGGCGGCAAAGCTTTTCCCTCCAAATTCAATTATCCTCAATCTATAATATACCATAATAAACCTGAACCCTGCAACTTTTGAAAAAAAGGAGCATTCTTAAAATGCCCCAGTCCAATTAGATTAAGTAGATCATTTGGATATAATTTATAGTTACATATTTTCATTAACTACTTGTATATAAACTTGTGTGGTAGATATATCTGAATGACCAAGCATTTTTTGAACATCCTTTAAGTTTCTTCCTTTTTGAACAAGATGTGCGGCAAAGGAATGCCTTAATGTATGTGGTGTTATATCCTTATCGATATTGGACTTGGATGTATAGTACTTAACGATTTTCCAGAAACCTTGACGTGTAAGCCTGTTTCCATTTGTATTTACAAACAATGCTTGTTCATTCTTATCCCTAATCATAAATGGTCTAACTCTTTCAAGATATTCTTCCAGTGTTTCAATGCATTTTTTGACCATAGGAATTGTACGGTCTTTACTTCCATGACAACACTTTAAAGTACCATTGTTTAGGTCTATATCCGATACATCTAATGAAATTAGCTCGGATACTCTAATACCAGTTGAGTATAGTACTTCAAGCATAGCCTTATCACGAACACCCTTTAGTCCTCTCTTCTTTGGCTGACTTAGTAAAATTTCAACTTCTTCTACAGATAGTATCTGTGGTATTTTTTTCTCTACCTTAGGAGATTCAATTCCTATAGTTGGATTATATTGTATAAAGTCATTGGAAATAAGAAACCTATAAAAAGCACGTATAGAAGCAAGACTCCTAGATATTGTCGTAATGGCCCTTCCTTGGTCGTTCTGATAAGACATATAGTTGGAAACAATTGTTTTGTCACTTTGTTGTATGTTACTAACATCTTCCTGATGTAAAAAAGTAAGATACTGTTCTACATCCCTTTTGTAAGACATTAGCGTGTTTTGAGAGAGTTTTTTTTCGTCTCTTAAGTATTGAATAAACGCTTCAACCAGCTTCTCCATCGATTAATCACCCCTAATTCCAAACATATTGATATAGTAACTGTGACTAATTAAAGTCATTAAAATTAGTAACCCCTTTTATTTCTTAAGTTGGTGCTCCTAATCACGGGTACTATACTGTCAAGGTCTAATCAGTATACTTAAGATGCGAATGTACTGTTTAAAGAATTATCCACAATATGTCTAAACTAGAAAACCTATTAGTTGTTAATAATAAATTTACCACTTAATTCATATTTATGCAAACTTAACTTGATTTATACTCACCTTTTTGAATTTTGTCTGCGAGAAAAATACCAATGATGGTCTTAGCGTCTGTTATCTCCCCTTGGATTACCATCTGCAATAAATCAGGAATTGAATACTCCTTACTTGAAATAAACTCATCCTCGTCTGGACATGCACTTTCTAAAATCAAATCCGTTGCTAAAAATATGTGAAGCTCTTCGTCGCAAAATCCAGGAGATGAGTGTACGGTAAAAACCTTTTTGACATTCCCAGCAATATAGCCTGTTTCCTCTTCCAACTCTCTTTTTGCACATATTTCAGGCAACTCATTTTCATCAAGTTTTCCAGCAGGAATTTCAATAGAAATCATGTCGTTAGGTTTCCTGTATTGCTCTACCATAACCATTTTTCCTTTATCATTAATTGCAACTACTGCACAAGCTCCAGGATGCCTAACTATGTCTCTTGTCGCCTCTTTACCATCTGGCAATAATACCGTTAATTTATCAACATTAATAATATTACCCGTATATTTTCTCTCTTCTTTAATGGTTTTTTCATAATAATTCATAAAGTATCTCCTTTTTTGGCTTTGGCAATTTCACCCGTTGCTAGCTTATCACAGCGGTTGTTATATTCATTATCAGAGTGCCCTTTTACTTTAATCCATTGTACTTGATGTTCTTGCATTAAACTGTCAAGTTCCTGCCATAAATCTGTATTTTTAAGTTCCTCTTTCTTTTTTCCTCTTGTCCATCCATTCATTTTCCACTGTTTAAGCCAGCCTTGCTGTAATGCATTTATTATGTACGCGCTGTCGCTATATAACTTAACACGGCAGGGTTCCTTCAAAGCTTTTAAGCCTTCTATAACTGCTGTCAATTCCATTCTGTTGTTAGTTGTATGTGCTTCAAAACCCGACAACTCTTTTTCGATTCCTTTGTATATTAGGATTACACCCCATCCGCCTTCACCTGGGTTTCCTGAGCATGCTCCATCTGTATAAATATCCACTTCTTTCATTTATGACTACCCCGACCAATTTCTATAGCTTTTTCTGTACATGCTTTCATAGCTGACATAATTGCACTGCGAAAACCTTTTTCCTCTAGTTTTAAAACAGCTTCTATTGTAGTTCCTGATGGCGAGCAAACCATATCTTTTAACTCTGCAGGGTGCTTTTGTGTTTCAAGTACCATTCGTGCAGTACCTAAAACTGCTTGTGCAGCAAGACGGTAGGAAATATTGCGTGCGATACCTGATTGTACTGCACTATCTGCCATTGCCTCAATCATCATACAAACATAAGCTGGGCTGCTCGATGTTAGTGCAGTTACCTCGCTCATCAAGGATTCATCCAATTCTTCCACATTACCCACACACTTAAAAATATCTTTAGCCATTTGTTTTTCATCAGGTAATACATTATCTCCAAAAGAAACAACTGTGATTCCTTCTCGCACAAGAGCTGGAGTATTTGGCATTGTGCGTACTATTTTTTTGTCATTACCCAGTACTGTTTCCAAATATGATATGGTAATCCCTACGGCAACCGACACAAACAAAGTGGATTTACTCAAGGCTCTTGCACATTCTTTTAAAGGCTCCTCTATGTATTGCGGCTTTACCGCCATAATAACAACATCACATTCTGTAGTAAGATCGTGAATTGAAGACATTATATTTATTGAATACTCCTTGCTTAACTGCTCTGTTATATTTAGGTTTGAGTCATATGCAAATATTTTATATGCTTCTCCTGCATCGCAAAGCCCTTTTATTATAGCTCCGCCCATGTTCCCGGTACCTATTATTCCTACATTGATACTCACTTATTAAAAACCTCCTTTAGCTGTATAACAATAAAATTGCTATAACATGCTAATCTGTTCATCTTGTTCGGGTTCAATATTTAAATGCCGATATGCAGATAGTGTAACCTTTCTGCCCCTTGGTGTTTTTTGTAAAAAGCCTAACTGTATAAGATATGGTTCATATACATCTTCTATTGTATCAGCCTCTTCTCCGGTAGCTGCTGCCATTGTGTCAAGACCTACAGGACCTCCATCAAACTTTTTTATTATACATAGCAGCAAGTTTCTATCAACACGGTCAAGTCCCTTTTCGTCCACTTCAAGAGCATTAAGTGCATATTTTGTAATTTCAAGATCAATTCTTCCGCTTGCTCGTATCTGGGCAAAATCCCTTATCCTTTTCAAAAGACGGTTTGCTATTCTGGGTGTTCCTCTTGATCTCAAAGCAATTTCCATTGCTGCATTTTCGTCAATACATATGTTTAATATTTTTGATGAGCGTTGTACAATATTTTTTAGTTCTTCATTGGAATATAGCTCTAAGCGATTAATAATACCAAACCTGTCCCTTAGCGGAGATGTAAGAAGACCTGCTCTTGTGGTTGCACCAATTAGTGTAAACTTTGAAAGATCAAGACGTATCGAACGAGCACTTGGACCCTTTCCAATGATAAGATCCAAAGCATAATCTTCCATTGCCGGATACAAAATTTCTTCAACAGTTCGGTTTAAACGGTGAATTTCATCTATAAATAAAACATCAAATTGACCGAGATTTGTGAGTATTGCAGCTAAATCACCGGGTTTTTCAATGGCAGGCCCTGAAGTAACCTTCAAACTCACACCCATTTCTGACGCAATGATGCCTGCCAATGTGGTTTTACCCAGACCAGGCGGGCCATACAAAAGCACGTGATCAAGGGATTCTTGTCTTTGCTTAGCAGCTTCAATATAAACCATCAAGTTATCTTTTACTTTATCCTGTCCTATGTATTCGTTAAAAGACCTTGGTCTAAGACCTGGTTCTTCTGAATCTTCTGTGTTAATATTGCTGCCTACCAGTCTATCATCCAAACCATACGCCTCCATATCATTTTTCTAAATTCACTCAGTCCGCCATACCTTTTAATGCATCTCGTATTATAGTTTCTAAATCCTTTTCACTATCATAGATACCAGACACTGCTTTATTTGATTCCTGATTAGAATACCCTAGCATCATCAGCGCCCCGACAGCATCATTAAATTTATTTTCAGCTTTTTGCTCTATATTTAAAGAAAGGATTTCTATTTCCTTTCCTTGTTCTTTTTTAAACTTATCCTTAAGTTCAAAAATAATACGCAGTGCTGTTTTTTTGCCAATGCCCGGGGCTTGAGTAAGGCAGTCAATGTCGTCGGTTAAAACTGCAAGTACAAAATGTGACGGTGAAACTGAAGATACTAAAGATATAGCTACCTTAGGACCAATACCTGAAACTGTTATCAACTTTTTGAACATTTTAAGTTCTTCTTCTGATAGAAAACCATATAATGTCCAACTATCTTCACGTACATGAAGATAAGTATGTATATTAACTTCAGAACCCGTTTCTGGTATACTTTCACAAACGGTTATCGGAACAGTAATATTATATCCTATACCCCCTGTTTCAACAATAATAAAATCATTTCCCTTTGCTTGTAATACTCCTTTTATATAAGATATCATTGAAAATTCCCCTTTTTCTTTTTTGTTTTACATTCATTATCCACTGAGATTTTAAGTAATGAGAAAAATTTATTATTTTTTCTGCTACTTTAAATTATTTAGTACTTTATTCATCGATGTAGAACTATGGGCATGGCATATAGCAACGGCAAGAGCATCTGCAGCATCGTCGGGCTTTGGAATTTTTGATAATCCAAGAAGCACTTTAGTCATTTGCTGAACTTGTTTTTTATCTGCTCTTCCATACCCTGTAACGCCTTGTTTAACTTGTATAGGCGTATATTCATAAACAGGTATAGCTGCTCTGGCAGCACATAAAAGAGCCACGCCTCTGCCTTGTCCAACCTTTATTGCTGTTTTAGCATTACTGTTAAAAAATAGTTCTTCAATGGACACTGCTTCAGGTTTATATTTATCAATAATCTCAACAAGATTATTTTCAAGTATTAGAAGTCTGTCAGGATGCGGGATGTCTGGTTTTGTAGTAATGACACCGTAATCTATAACCTCAAAATGATTTCCTATATAATTTAGTATTCCATATCCCGTTATTGCAAACCCCGGGTCAATCCCCATTATAATCAAAATATCTTCTCCTTTGTAACTTTAATTAATCTAATTAATATTCATTAATGGCTAATGGCTTTTTCGATATAGTCTAACTTTAGTTATGCTATTAAACAATCATAACGTCAAATAAAAGTATTTAACATCGAATAATCCTATAAATAAAAAGGTGTTGCATAATTATACAGTTCGATGTATAATTATAAAAAGTAACTGTTGATCAGTACTGTATTATTTTAGCATAGAACGGAGTGATTTTGTATGGTAGAAAAGGAAAAAGTTGTTCTGGCATATTCGGGTGGGCTGGACACTTCCATAATTATTCCTTGGTTAAAAGAAAATTATGACTATGAGGTTATTGCAGTTGCGGCTGACGTTGGTCAGGGTGAAGAACTTAATTCATTGCATGAAAAGGCCATAAAAACTGGTGCCTCAAAACTATATATTGAAGATTTGAAAGACGAATTTGTAACCGATTATATCTACCCCACTTTAAAAGCTGGGGCTGTTTATGAAGGAAAATACCTTTTGGGTACTTCATTCGCAAGGCCTATAATAGCAAAAAGATTGGTTGAAATAGCAAAGAAGGAAGGCGCAGTTGCAATAGCCCATGGTTGTACAGGTAAGGGTAATGATCAGGTGCGTTTTGAATTGACCATTAAGGCACTTGCTCCAGAGCTAAAGATTATTGCTCCTTGGAGAATTTGGGATATCCGTTCAAGAGAAGATGCAATTGATTATGCTCAAGAAAGAAACATCCCACTTCCTGTTACAAAAAAAGAGAATTATAGCCGCGACAGAAACCTTTGGCATTTAAGTCATGAGGGCATGGAGCTTGAAGATCCATCATGCGAACCGTCATATAACAATCTTTTAAAGCTTTCTGTTACACCAGAGATGGCTCCCGATAAGCCCACATATGTTGATATTAGCTTTGAAAAAGGTGTACCAGTTGCATTGAATGGAAAAAAACTGCCACCCGCTGACTTGGTTATGGAACTAAATAAAATAGGCGGTGCAAATGGAATAGGAATTATTGATATAGTTGAAAACCGGCTTGTAGGAATGAAATCACGTGGTGTATACGAAACACCAGGAGGAACCATTTTATATGCTGCTCATCGTGAACTTGAACTTTTGTGTATAGATAGAGATACTCTTCATTATAAAGACATTTTGTCACAACGTTTTGCTGAACTTGTTTACTATGGCCAATGGTTTACTCCTCTTCGTGAGGCACTTTCAGCTTTTGTTGATGTAACACAAAATAATGTTACGGGAGATGTTAAACTTAAATTGTACAAGGGCAACATTATACCAGCAGGTAGCACTTCACCCTATTCTCTATTTAGCGAAGAATTATGCACTTTTGGTGAAGACGATGTTTATGATCAAAAGGATGCTGAGGGTTTTATTAACCTATTTGGTTTGCCAATTAAAGTACAAGCAATGATGGAGAAGAAAAACAAACTTAAAGATTAATTATCTATAAGTATGAACTTTACTAAATACATGCATTAAAACACTAAGTATTTGCTCAACGGAGGAGCTCAAATGAAGTTATGGAGTGGACGTTTTTCAAAGAATACCAGCCAACTTATGGATGACTTTAATTCATCCATAAGATTTGACTGCCGTCTTTATAAATACGACATTGAAGGTAGCATCGCTCATGCAAAAATGCTTGGGGAATGCGGTATAATTTCGCAGGATGAGTCAAATCTAATATGCCTAACACTTGAAAAAATACTAATCGACATAGAAAATGGCGAAGTTGAATTTGATGTTGAATCCGAAGATATCCATATGAATATTGAAAAAATACTAATATCACGAATAGGTGATGTAGGCAAAAAGCTTCATACAGGTAGAAGCCGCAACGATCAGGTTGCCCTGGATATCCGTATGTATTTAAAGGATGAGCTAAATGAAATTAAAGACATGCTCGTAGAGTTAATAGCTGTTTTAGTTAAAACAGCTGAAGATAATCTTGACACAATAATGCCAGGTTACACTCATCTTCAACGGGCGCAACCAATAACTTTTGCTCACCATTTGATGGCATATGTGCAAATGTTCCACAGAGATTATGGCAGACTTACAGACTGCTTTAAGAGACTGAATGTTATGCCCTTAGGTTCAGGTGCCCTTGCAGGAACTACATATGCTCTTGATAGAGATTTTGTCGCCTCAGAGCTCGGGTTTGAGTCTATAACAGAAAACAGTCTTGATGCCGTTTCTGATCGGGACTTCGTACTTGAACTAAATTCTAATCTTGCAATCATAATGATGCACTTGAGCAGGTTTTGCGAAGAAATAATACTTTGGTGTTCTCACGAGTTTTCATTCATTGAGCTTGATGATGCATATAGTACAGGAAGCAGTATAATGCCACAAAAGAAAAACCCAGATGTTGCAGAATTAGTACGCGGAAAAACAGGAAGAGTATATGGAAATCTTATGTCACTTTTAACAATGATGAAGGGACTTCCACTTGCTTACAACAAAGATATGCAAGAGGATAAAGAAGCAATATTTGACTCTATAGATACCGTTAAGCTATGTATGCCTATTTTTACTAAAATGGTTTCTACCATGACTGTACGCAATGATAAAATGTTATCTGCTGCAAAAGGTGGTTTTACTAACGCAACAGATGTGGCTGACTATTTAGTTAAAAAAGGTATCCCATTTAGAGATTCTCACCATATTATTGGTAGGCTTGTATCTTACTGCATTGAAAACAATAAAAACATAGAAGATTTAAGTTTAAATGTGCTCAAAAGCTTTTCAGATAAGTTTGAGCAAGATGTGTATGATGAAATCTGCCTTGAAACATGTATCAAACAACGTAATCTTCCTGGAGGTCCTGCGCCTAAGTCAGTTAAAGCGTCTATAAATAAAATAAAGCAGTCTTATAATATTGAATGAATCAATAAAAGAACATACTTCTGTTTGGTAAACAACTTTTTTATTAAGAAACTCCGGTAATATACCGGAGTTTTTAGTATCTTTTAGCTTTTTTATCAAGGGCTTTACCCATACTGTACCATGAATCCCTAAGTTTCATTCTCATGTTAGCATCAAGTGTACTTTCAATTACATCGTTAAAATGTCTACGCATCTCATGATACTCTCTAATATCAAACTCTTCTTTCTCTAGCAAGGCATCCATCTCTTCAAGCCATGCGTTGAGATAGTCAATGCCTGAAAAATCTTGAGAAGCCTTTCTCTTTATGTGGGCTACTACAAGTTTTACCGCTTTCTTTTTTACTTCCTCATCTGTTTGTATTTTCTTGACTACTTTCTCTGTTTTTGTGTCCATAACTACTACTCCTTTCTATATACTCTCATCCTTCTTTTATTTCTCATGCATAACAAAATAAAATTATATAATTATTTTACATAGATTAAACTAGCTGTCTGTAATGGTATGCAAAAAACTATTTCCCTTAATAATTATTCAAACTCCATAAGGAATATAGCCTTTAGTACCTCAGGCAGTAAATTTTTACTATTCTTTGCAGCAAACCTGCAATATGATTTAGCTAAGAGACGTAAAAACAAAGTGAATTTTGAATAGCTAACTCGACATTTTGGTACATCAAGTTAATACTATTATAACTCACCAATCCGAGAAAAGCAAACTATTGTTAGCTCATTTTTGTAAATATAAGCTAGGTTTTGAATGTTTTGCTTTAAATTCCTTGATTTTGGTTGTAGTATCTTTATTCCTTACCTTTTGTAGGTAATGAACTTCTTTCCATTTAACTTCTCTGTGTCTATCTTCGCTGCCATTGTTTCTGGTACTACTACAGTATTGGGGTCACCATCACTTATATACATTCTTGCATTAGTCATCTTTGGTAACCAATATGTTAAATCAAAGTCTTCCTGAACCTTACCCTGAGCACGGATACGCCCCACATAGGTAGGATCATAATTCACAGCAATGCTGGGCATACTTGGTTGTGCTCCAACAGCCATTATTGTTTGATTATTGTACTCCACACCCTCAAACATACCATTAACCATTGCATCACGCAACTCGCTAGATGCTCTAGCTCCAAACGGAAGTGCAAAAGAGTAGAACTTAGCATCATCCATTATCTCTCTAAGCCGCTTCTCATTTTTACCGAGTTTTTCATTAATCTGCTGCTTGCTTGTTGAAGTACTAAAATCAAAATGTCCCCATGAATGGTTGCCTATTTCAAAGCCATAGCTTAAAAGAATTTCAAGTCTTTCTTTTATTGTACCTGCGCCTTCAAATGTTTTGTCTTCTAAATTCATATTTAGGTAAAAAATACCTTTGAGTCCGAAGTCGGGATATTTTTCATTAAACTTAAGCATAACTCCCACTGCAGATTTAGGATTGACAATAAGTTTCCCGTTTTCTTCAATCAAGTTAAACTGACCTGAAGACCCATCGTCAAAGGAAAATACCATTGGCTTTTTTCCTGCTGGAACGGATATATTGTGATCTATAAAATCACGCATACTAATAAGTCTGTAACCATCATTATAAAGCGTCTCAAGGAGAGCTTCAAACTCTGTAAATGAGGTGGTATAAAAATTATCTGTTGTATCATCTAAATTTTCTATAAAATTATGAAACATAACAATGGGTATATCTCCAGACTCATTGGGTTGGACTACAGAATAATCAACAGGCTGGTTATTCTCAGCAGGTGCCTGTGTCGGCGTTTCTGGCAACACTGTAGGCTCGGGCAACCCAGTGAACCCAGTGGGTTCAGGTTCTTGTGTTGGCTCTGGTAAATGGGTGCTATCAGGTGTAGGTGATATGTATTGTTCAGCAGGAACTGATGGAGTAGGTGCAACGTTACCCTGTTCCTGCATATTACATGATACTACTATAAAAAAAACAGCTAAAACTAAAATCATAATTAGAACTGCATTTAATGCTCTCATCTTTTGTGCACTCCTTATTCAATAAATCACAACACAAAATTTTGTAGCACATAAACCTCAAAATTTTGTGTTGTGTGTTAAGCTTTTTATATTTTTAAGAGTTTGATTTTCTAAGTTTAATTACAAAAAGAATCATTTCAAACAGTTATATTATAAACTAAATTCTTCTTAACATCAAGAAATGAAACAACCCTTAAAAACTTTACTTGCGGTATTTTTTTAGTGGATCATTACCTTTTTTGAATCCACGCATTTTGCTTAGAGGCTTGGCCTTGCGATTAATACCAATAATACCTCCTATAGAACCAGCGAGAATACCAGTAATAATCATTATGATAGAACGCTGAGTTAATGTAAAATCATTGAAGATAATGCTACTTGCAAGATACAATATTAGCATATAGGTAAAACCTGTAAGAGCTCCATTAAGCATTCCATTTTTTTCATTGCTAATCCCCAGCTTATAACCAGAAATAAAAAGCCCTAAAAGTGTCGCAATTAGAACTGCCGCAGTTTTATATTTTTCAGGAAAATCCATAAATGCTAATATAGCAGCAAGAACAAATAATCCAGGTAACGTTATAGCAAATGAAGTTAATAAAGCAGATGTAAAACCAAATCCATTTCTTGCTGTTGAAGTTCTCCCCTCAGCCTTTTGAAACATTGTTTTTCCTCCAAAAAATTTGCTTTGCTACAACTTATGCATCATAAATACACTTTAGAACGAGCCTTAAAATATTGCTAGTTTTCTTTTATCGATCGTATCTGCTCAAAATGTAACATCATTACGTTAACTTGAATAAACTAATAATGTAATAAATAAGGGGGGTTATGAGCATGAGAGGAAGACGAGGATTCTTCGGAGAAAATAGTGAAGTATTGTTTTTTATCATTCTATTCCTACTCCTGTTTTGGGACAACAACGGGTGCTGTGATTAGTACCACTTAATGTAATCCCATTTAGTAAAAACAGTGAAAACCTGAATAGCATGGGTTGTGACATAAGTTCAGTCATTAATGACTCTACAGAAAGTCACAATGAAAAAGAGTCTAATGCAAAGGAGGGAATAAATATGGACGGCTTTTTCCGTAACAATAGTGAAGTTTTATTTTTCATCCTGATTTTCCTGTGCTTGTTCTTGGATAACAAATCTGACATCCGTGGTATAGACAAATGCTAGGAAACTATGAACGCTTACAATTTGCTTATCGCCAGGAATAGCTACTGTTTAAGGAGCGACACCATTTACCAATATAGAAGAGGCGGTATTTATTACTACCGCTTCTTTTATTACGAGCATATTTAATTTGAACTCCCTTTAACTTGTTGTAAAAACGCCTTAAGATAAAAAACCCCTGCAACTATTGATACTATCACACCAATGCATAGAATAACTACTGATATAGATAAATTTAAAAAAGCTAATATAATACCTAAGAAAAGTATAGTCGCTGCTGCTTTACCCATCCAATTTGAATGAACAACAACATCTTTCTTTAAAAACAATAATGCACCAACCACCATAGCTAATTCCTTTATACAGAGAATATAAAAGAAATGCGAAGGAATTATATCACCTCTTGAGAGGAAAAATAATGCTGTTAACTGCAACAGCTTGTCCGCCAAAGGATCGGCAAGCTTGCCAAACTTGGAAATGAAATTGTATTTTCTGGCAATATAGCCATCCAATACATCTGTAATTTCTGCAGATACAAAAATAATTAGACTAATAACCCATTCCCGCCTGAGCATATAATAAACCATAATAGGTATTACAATCAGTCTAAGTATAGTTAATATATTAGGTATATGTCTCCACTTACTTTTACTAATTTTAAGCACTTCCTCTATCATTGAAAATATCGTAAAACAGTTCAAATAAATCTGGTTTGTATTTTCTCATATTTATTGGCTTTAAATCAGTATCTACCCAGACATGCTCTGTTTCACCAGTTACAATTGGCTTAAGCAATCCTTTTCTAAACACCTCGTAATAAAATGAAATCCTGGAAGGTGTTAAATTGATAATGCGGGTTTTGATGAAAATCTCATCATCATAATATGATGGATTGTAAAAGGTACATTTCAGACTGCGTAATGGAAGCATTACACCTTCTCTTTCTAACTGCCCATATGATAGGCCAACTTTCTTAATAAAATCAGTTCTCCCGCATTCAAACCAAATTGGATAAACAGAATGATGTACAATACCCATCTGATCGGTTTCTTGATATCGTACAATTAGTTTAGTCCTTGAAATCATTTACTATCATCTACTTCTTAATTTACTTGTACACTACAAAGCCAGTATCTTATTTATTTCTATCATTTCCTTGTCAATTGTTTTCTTCATCAATAGTGCCTCGTTTATGTCAAAATCTGTTATTAAGCCTTGCTGCATACTAACAACACGGTCTTTATGACCATCTTTCAAAAGTTTTACTGCGTGAGCACCCATACGACTTGCTGTAACTCTATCGTATACAGTTGGGCTACCACCACGTTGTATATGGCCAAGTATTGTTGCTCTCGTTTTCACATCGGTCTTTTTCTCTATGTATTCGGCTATCTCGACAGCACCGCCTACACCTTCAGCAATAACAACCAAATAATGCTTTTTGCCTCGGTTCCTGCCGTCCATAATGGGTTTTATTATATCCACATCTATATCGAACTTTTTTTCAGGTAGAATAACAGCTTCTGCACCACCTGATATCGCAACATTTATAGCTATATAACCAGCTTTTCTTCCCATAACTTCAAGTACGCTACAACGTTCATGAGAATAAGCCGTATCCCTTATTTTGTCAATAGCATCCTGAACAGTATTCAATGCGGTATCAAAACCTATGGTATACTCGGTAGATGCTATGTCGTTATCAATAGTGGCTGGTATGCACATAGTTGGAAAACCCTTATTGCTCAGATCCTTTGCTCCGCGAAAAGAACCGTCTCCTCCAATTACTACCAAGGCATCAATGCCGAAAACCTTGGCCATTGTTATACCCTTTTCAACACCAGCGTCGGTGTTAAACTCGGAAGATCTTGCTGTCTGAAGTATTGTGCCACCACGATGAATTAAATCCCCCACCGAGCGCACATTCATTTCTTCCATATCGCCATTTAATAATCCTTCATATCCTTTACGTATACCTATTACATTAAAACCATAATATATTCCTGACCTAACCACTGCTCTAACTGCAGCATTCATACCCGGGGCATCGCCTCCGCTTGTTAAAACACCAATCGTTCTTTTATTGTTCATTTCATCACCACTTAGTCAGTTTTTTATCGTTGTTTAATAACATTGTAATGAAAACCCGTGTATGACTACACGGGCAATAATTAGCATTAAAGATTTCCTAAAAGCCTTTTTCAATAATAATACTATGTGCTTCTTCTACCTCGCCTTCAGGAACAGAGACTTCAAAATAATTGTCATTTTTCTCCTTTTGGCTAACGGGATTCACTTTTACCAAAATACCTTCGGCTTCTAACGCTGATTCTAGTTTTTCAGCCATCTCTTTGTTTTGCGCCATATAAACAACTGTCCACATTCTTGCTACCCCCTGCCAAATCAGGTTCTATAATTCTTAAAGGACACTAAACATATTATATAACCTATAATTTACTACATTGTTAATGAGCATTTTGCGACGTTATATAATGTGCAAGTCACAGAACAATATAATGGCATGAAGTTCCACCACATATTGTATGGTTAATATTTATAAAGGTTTTATCGCAAAAGCCTTTAATATTAATAGTAAAACCATAATCATTACTATATATTATTTTCCTTAAAAACGCAAGTCGCAATCCCAATCAAATCAAATTGCCATTTCTTATTGTCTAAAACTGTTATATTTTGAATCTAACACAGGTGCAGAAATATCGCCTTTTTCGTATTTTACATTTCCTTCGCCAAGAAGGTTCGCTAACTCATTTAGTAGAGTTGCACTACAAATAACACGGTGCTTTTTATTTACCCTTCCTCTATAGTAAACATATACAGGATCCGTCCCTTCAAAATACTTAATTAGCGAGCAAACAGCATTAACAATTTCACGCTCTGTTTTATCCGGGATATTTATTTTAACAATATCAGTTTTAATCTTGTTATCTGCACTGTAACTATTTGATACTTCATTATACTTATTTTGGTTTTCACTTTGGTTTAATTGTGCCGCATTATAATTATTATTCGCATTATTTGAATAATATGAGACACTATTACGTTCCTTTACAAAATGATTTTCAGAAGTATTAGTTAAGCTCTGTCCTTTAACTATTGGTTTAACATATTCTACAATAATTTTTGGTTGCTCATCCTCCCTAATGCTTAGTTTCCCTTCAATCCAAATTGGTAGTTCGGGTTTTATTATATCACCATACTTTTCTAAAGTATTAGGGAATACAATAACCTCCATTTGTCCTGCCAGGTCCTCAATGGTTACAAAAGCCATTAATTGGTTGCTTTTTGTGGTAATGGTTTTTATATCTGTAACAAGACCTGCTATTCGTGCAAAAGAACCATCCGAAATACTGTTGTGAACTGTTTGTGTGTCTTGTTCTTCAACGAATAAATCTGAAGAATAAAATGTTACTGATTTTTTTATGTCTTCCTCAAACTCGCTTAGAGGATGTCCTGATATATATAACCCTAACACATCTTTTTCCATTGAAAGTAATAACCTGGAATCATATTCAGCTAAATCCGGATAGGAAATTTCTACTTCAGGAACTGTACTGGAGTCGGAAGATATATCAAATAATGATAGCTGACCTTCCATTTTCATTTTTCTAGTGTTAGCTATATTATCCATAATCTTTTCATATGAATTCATAAGCTGTGAGCGATATACATTAAATGAATCAAATGCACCACTTTTAATAAGGCTTTCAATGCATCTTTTATTTAATTCCCCACCATCCACCCTCTCACATAAGTCTGGAAAACTTATAAATGGCCCCTTTTTATTTCTTTGCTTAATAATCTGCTTAACAACAGTACTACCAACATTCTTCACGGCAGCTAGACCAAAACGGATTTTACCATTATTTACTGTAAAGCGTTCGCCACTCTCATTTATGTCGGGTGGTAGTACATCAATCCCCATTTTCCTGCATTCTAGAACATATTGGGAAATTTTATTTGCAGACCCTAAAAAACTATTTAGTAGAGCAGCCATAAACTCAA
>JAAYPS010000101.1 GCA_012519655.1 Clostridiaceae bacterium
CTTGTTAAAACATAAATATTTTCAACGTAATATTTATGTTATAATAAAAAGAAAATAAGTACTGGATAATTTAGAGATTAGTTAAATATATAAATATGGAATGGAATCCTCTAATTACTTAAACAAGGATATGGAATGTTATATTATTATGAAACTACATTTTTTAGAGCTATAATGGGTGGGATTAATGTTAGAGATTATTAGGGCTGTAGCAAGACAATTGGTTTTTTCATTTTTTCTCGATTTCAAATATATATCAATTTATTTGTTCTTTTATATTATTGTAAAAGGAAGACTTGAAATTATCCATGGTTTTGAACATTGTATACCAGGGGGATGCAGAACTAAAAACTTGCGTCAAACGGTGGAAGAGCTTCTACTCGCGGGGCTTCTTTCGGGTTTTTTCGGAGGAATATTATCTGTCAGTCTTGGTCTTTATATAGAGCCTGAAGGTCTACAGCTTTTCCTTATTATTATGGTTATATTGTCTTTGTTTAATCATCGTTATGTAAATCCATCATACGCAGGGGGGTTGACTTGCCTTTTAGTGTTAATTTTTGAATATGATAAGATCCATGTGCCTTCAATGCTAGCCTTTGTAGCTATAGTTCAATGCATTGAGTCTATATTTTTGTACTTAACTCGTAAGCAAGATCATATACCCATATTTATTCAACATGGGGGGCGTATAACTGGAGCATTTATTAAGCAAAAATATTATGTAGTTCCTTTCATTTTTCTATCTGCCACTATTGTACCATTCTCGCTGTTAGTTAATGAAGTAACTCTAAATTGGGGTACAATTTTCAAATCAGATTTACCTCAAATAACTACTGGAACCATATTATTTCTGGCAGGAGCAATTAGCTTAACAAATTATTCGTCGGTCTCCATTTCTACACCACCCGAAGAAAAATGTAGAAAAGATTCTATAAAATATTTAGTAGGGAGTCTACTCCTGTTTGTTTTTGCATTTTTTTCACAAAAAGCTCAAATACTTAAATGGATTGGAACTATCTTTGCGTTGATTTTCAGAGAAATTGTATATAGGTATGGACTTTATATGGAAAGAAAGAGTGAGCCATTATATACTTCAGTTAACCGCGGGGTTAGAATTTTAGAGATAGTACCTGATGGTCACGCCAGCAAGATGAAAATGAAGCGCGGAGAGGTTATCCTAAACATTAATGGTAAACCTGTACAAACCGAAGATGGAATAAGGCATGCTTTAGCAAATAGTCCAACATTTATCTGGATGCACACCGAAGACCCTACGGGGC
Organism: Clostridiaceae bacterium; assembly: GCA_012519655.1. Classification (GTDB taxonomy): domain Bacteria; phylum Bacillota; class Clostridia; order DSM-8532; family DSM-8532; genus Thermoclostridium. Next base: position 1,281 of record JAAYPS010000101.1, read on the forward strand.
AAATAAAGATTTATGAGCACAAATGCTATCCTGATGGAATAAAGGATCTGGGTATAATAATTGTTCCTCGACAGTGGGAAGTTACTTACCAAGTGGATGAATATGAAAACTTTACAATAATAAAAAATATTGTGGATAGATTTAGATTTATGAAATAATAGTTTATTCATAAAAAAGAATGGGTAGAACTGAGAGAGTAACTATAATTGACTTTTATTTGTCATAGTGTTACTCTTTTTAGTGCAGAATATTATATATAAAATTTTGAAGTTTATAGTAACTATTTCAAGTTACTTTACAAAGAGGTGTTTATATGAACAAGAAGATCATTTATGTAGATCATGCAGCAACTACTTATGTTAAGCCAGAAGTGTTTGACGAAATGAGACCTTACTTTACGGAGTATTATGGAAATCCGTCTTCAATATACTCTCTTGGCAGAGAGAGCAAAAAAGCCATAGAGAAAGCAAGAGCTCAGATTGCTTTTTATCTTGGAGCACATTCAACCGAGATTTATTTTACTGGTTCGGGTACCGAGGCAGATAACTGGGCTATTAAAGGTGCAGCATACGCTAACAGGAAAAAAGGCAAACATTTAATAACAACTGTTATTGAGCATCATGCAGTCCTTGAGGCATTTGAATTTCTAAGAAAAGAAGGTTTTGAGGTTACTTATCTTCCAGTTGATGAAAATGGAATTGTTGACCCAAATGAACTTGCAAAAGCAATAAGACCTGATACAACGCTTGTTAGTATAATGTATGCCAATAACGAAATTGGTACAGTGCAGCCCATTAAAGAACTTGCTGCTATAGCAAAAGAAAAAGGCGTTCTGTTCCATACTGATGCTGTTCAAGCCGTGGGTAATATAGATATAAATGTTAAGGATTTAGATGTGGATTTTTTATCTATGTCAGCTCATAAGTTTTACGGTCCCAAAGGAGTGGGGGCCTTATACATTAAAAAAGGCACTCGCGTAGATAGTATTTTGCACGGTGGTGCTCAGGAAAAAAACAGAAGACCTGGAACAGAAAATGTTCCTGGAATAGTTGGGATGGCAGCAGCTATTAAGCTTGCGTACGATAATATTGAGCAAAACATTAAGCATTTACAAAATCTTAGCGATAGACTTATTGACAAAGTGATGGATAAAATACCATATGTTCGACTAAATGGTGATAGAGAACAAAGACTTCCTGGAAATGTGAATCTTTCATTTGAGTTTATTGAAGGAGAATCTCTGCTCCTGATGCTTGATATGAAAGGCGTACAAGCTTCAAGTGGCTCGGCTTGTACTTCTGGCTCGCTAGATCCATCCCATGTTTTATTGGCTATTGGGCTGTCACATGAAATAGCCCATGGGTCATTAAGAATATCCTTTGGAACAGAAAACACTGAAGAAGATGTGGACTACATTGTCGATAACTTAGAAGAAATTGTTTCAAAGCTAAGAGCAATGTCCCCATTATATGAGGATTATGTAAGAAAAGATGGTAAGTAATTAACATAAACTGAAGAAAAATGTTTTTTATCAATTAATATGGGAATAAAACAAGAAAAGCAAGTAAATATTGAAAGAGGTGTTAATATGTATAGCGATAAAGTTATGGATCATTTTTCAAATCCTCGAAACGTGGGGGAGATAGAAAATGCAGATGGAGTTGGACAAGTTGGCAACTCTAAATGTGGGGATATAATGAAAATGTACCTTAAAATAGAAGATGATGTTATTGTGGATGTTAAGTTCAAAACATTCGGGTGTGGTGCAGCAGTTGCGACTAGCAGTATGGCGACTGAGCTTATCAAAGGTAAAACTGTTGAAGAAGCATTAAAGATGTCAAATAAAGCCGTAGTTGAGGCTTTAGACGGTCTTCCACCTGCAAAATTACATTGTTCTGTTTTGGCTGAAGAGGCTGTAATTGCAGCTATAAATGATTATAAAAGGAAACAAGGTCACGAAGTTGAAGATGTTGATTGCCAAGGTTGTTGTGGAGGCTGCGGTTCAACCAGATAATAATAAATTATTTATTTTTTGAAACAATAAAAAGGCGGCAGTTTTGCCGTCTTTTGTTTTAAGACTTTTGTGATGTTTTGAGAAATCGGAAGCCACCTAATGGTTAAAATATGATAAACTTTAAGTGGCTTATTAGAAGTTGAAAAAAAATTGATTGACTTATATAGAGGTTGTAATTATGAAGAAAAAGGTTATGCTAGGCATGTCTGGTGGAGTTGACAGCTCAGTTGCCGCAGCAATATTGAAAAAACAAGGTTATGATGTTATAGGGGTAACATTGCAAATATGGCCAGAAATTTTATGTGGTCCACAGCCCGAAGGTGGTTGCTGTTCACTATCGGCGGTGGAAGATGCCAGAAAAGTTGCATTCCAACTGGATATACCCTATTACGTACTGAATTTTCAAGACATATTTGAAAAAAATGTTATAAAGTATTTTATAGAAGAATATACAAAAGGCAGGACGCCGAACCCGTGCATTGCTTGTAATAGATATGTTAAGTTTGAAGCAATGCTAAATAAAGCTGTTTCCATGGATATAGATTATGTGGCAACAGGACATTACGCAAAAATCGAGTATGATGATGTACTAGGTCGGTATTTGCTTAAAAAATCCGCTACAGATAAAAAAGATCAAACATATGCACTATACAATATGAATCAGTATCAGCTTGAAAGGACCTTATTTCCTATAGGCGACTTCAATAAGGAACAGGTGCGTCAAATTGCTGAGGAATTAGGATTCGTAGTGGCGGATAAACCCGACAGTCAGGAAATTTGCTTTGTTACCGATAATAATTATGCAGGCTTTATTAGTTCAAGGTTAACTGAACCAATGCCACCTGGTAATTTTGTTGATACAGAAGGGAATATTCTTGGACGCCATAAGGGTATTTACAATTATACTGTAGGTCAAAGAAAGGGCTTGGGATTATCTCTTGGCCAACCAATGTATGTAGTAAAGCTTGACGTAGAGAACAACGAGGTGGTTTTAGGCAAATCGGGTAAAGAATATTCAGATGGTCTAATTGCTTCTGATTTAAATTGGATTGCATTTGATAATCTTAACAGCACACGAAAAGCTATGGCAAAGGTACGCTACTCTGCAAAAGAGACCGAGGCGACAATAAGCCCGATTGATAATGAAAAAATAAAAGTTGAGTTTACTTCTCCCCAAAGGGCAATTACACCAGGACAGTCGATTGTATTCTATGATGGGGATGTGGTCCTTGGTGGCGGAGTTATAGAAGAACAAATTAACAAGTGAGTGTTTAGAACTTACAAGAAAATAAAGCAATTTGTTGGTAGACTTTATAAAGAATTAAATGAGCGTCCAACTTGCATGAAATAATAGCTTGTTGATAAATCACGAATTCAAATTCGAAACCTTATTACTTACTGATGCATGAATTTATAGCTTTGTTGATAAATCACAAGAAAAAAATTTACAAGTGAGCGGTTAGAATTGTTTAGATATAAAATATGAAAGTTATTACCTGTTTTAGATAAAATATTTTTTGGGGTGAGGTTATGAAACTTACATTTTTAGGTGCTACCCGAACAGTAACGGGTTCTTGTAGTTTGTTAGAAGTTGGAAGGACGAAAATCCTTATTGACTGTGGCATGTTTCAAGGACGTGCTCAAGAAGAGGCTATGAATGAACAACCATTACCCGTCCCACCATCAGAAGTTGACTACGTACTATTAACCCATGCTCATATTGATCACAGCGGAAGAGTCCCGTGGCTATATGTAAATGGCTTTGAGGGTGAAGTATTAGCCACAAAGGCAGCGACAGATTTATGTGGTTTGTTGCTCCCCGATAGTGGTCATATACAGGAATTTGAAATAGAATGGAAAAATAGAAAAAGGAAGAGAGCAGGGCGAAAACTCCTTGAACCATTGTATACACATTTACAAGCCCAGGAGTGTATGAAGCTATTTAGAACAGTTGCATATGATGATAAGATTCAGTTGACAGACAATATAACTGTTAGATATAGAAACTCCGGTCATATGTTAGGTTCTGCATTTATTGAAGTTTGGGTAAGAGAGGACCAAAAAGAGACTAAGTTAGTCTTTACTGGAGACATTGGAAACCGCGACATTCCAATACTTAAAGATCCTGAATACATACAAGAAACTGATTATCTGATTATGGAATCTACATATGGTGATAGAATTCATCAAGATAGAAAGAACAAGGCTGAGAAGTTTCTTAATATAGTTCTTGAAACACTGGATAGAGGCGGAAATGTTATAATACCTTCATTTGCTGTTGGACGTACTCAGGAGATAATATACGAGATAAATAAAACGCTCACATTTCCACCTGAAAAAGTTAAAAAACTTATGGATGCACCTGTTTACCTTGATAGTCCTTTAGCCATAAGTGCTACTGAAGTATACAGAAATAATCTTGAATGCTATGACGAAGAAGCAAGGTGTTATGTAGAAAATGGGGACAACCCATTGGATTTTCCAAACCTGCACTTCACAAGAACTGCTGACGAATCAAAAACATTGAATAAAATTGCTGGAGGATGCATCGTTATTTCGGCAAGTGGTATGTGCGAAGCTGGGAGAATAAAGCACCATCTAAAGCATAACCTATGGCGTGAAAAATCAACAATACTTTTTGTCGGATATCAAGCCGAGGGTACATTAGGACAAAGAATTTTAGATGGAGCTAAAAAGGTCAAAATATTCGGAGAAGAAATAAGTGTCAATGCACAGATTGAGTCAATAGATGGTTACTCAGGTCATGCAGATTATGTAGGTTTACTTGATTGGATTGGAAAGTTTGAACATAAGCCTAAACGTATTTTTCTTGTTCATGGTAATGAAAAGGCCATGACTTCACTTTCTGAAAAAATTAAAGATGAGTATAGTATTGAAACGATTATTCCATCAAGAGAGGAATCCTTTGTTATTGAAGCACAAAGAGAAATTAGCCGTGAAATACATGCAGATCGAAGGTTCCGCTATTTACCTGTAATAAACCTGCTTGAAGATGTAAAAGAAGGCATTTCAGATATGGCAGAGTTGCTTATGGATGAAATGATAGAAGGTGTGGATGATAAGAGACTTACCGACATATCTAAGAAGTTGAAACTACTGCAAAAAGAAATGGTTGGCTTACTTGAGGCAGGCAAATGAAAAACTAAAATACCATAGTAATATTTAGTTTTTAGGCTCAATGTTCTGTGAGTTGTATCTAATTAGTAATGAAAATATTCAATTTTTAACAATATTTTTATTGACGCATGATCTATTTTTTATTAAGATGGAATTAGCAATTGGCTGAAAGTGTGAGTTTATATGATTTTGAGGCAACTTTGTCTCACAAATTCTCACAAGTATAATATTTAAAAGGAAGTTGTGCATGACAGACTCTAAAAGAAGAAGGTTCAAAATTATTTTAGCAATTATAATTATCCTGGGCATTTTTTTGCTATTGCGTCTGAGTGTCTATTGCATTCCTTTTATAGTTGCATTTATTCTTTCAAGCCTAATAGAACCATTAGTAAAATTTATTGAAAAAAAGATTAAAATACCCAGGAAAATAGGTACGGTTTTTTCACTGCTTTTCGTTATTGCAGTTTTAGGAACCATTCTTGGACTGATAATTTCAAGGTTAGTAAAAGAAATAATTAGTGTCTATGAGCAAATTAATGAAATATTTGGCAGTCTACAGCTATTCTTTGAGGCTATGTTGGAAAAGTTTAATAATTTTTATGTATCATTGCCACAAACAGTCATTGACACAGTAGATGAATATTTTGCTGAAGCTGCATCAAATGCAAAGGCATATTTGGCCCCAATAATTGAAGGGTTGACCAGTTTTACTCTGAGCTTGCCCCAAGCTTTTATATTTTTTATTATAACTATCCTCGCTACATATTTTATGTCCAGTGATAAAGATACAATTAATGCATTCTTTGACAGGCAGTTCCCAGTTACGTGGATGGAGAAAACTCGTAGCATTATAAACAAACTATTTGGTGCTTTGTTTGGATGGATAAGAGCTCAGCTAATATTAATGACGGTAACATTTACTGAGTTGACCATAGCATTTATCATTCTTGAAGTTCAAAATGCACTTTTACTTGCATTGATAATAGCTGTTGTTGATGCATTACCAGTTTTCGGGGTAGGAACTGTTTTAATTCCGTGGGGAATAGTGAATCTATTAATGGGTAATTATAAACTCGGGATATCATTGCTGCTCCTTTACATTATCGTACTTGTTGTCAGACAACTTATCGAACCCAAGATTGTAAGCCATCAGATTGGTGTACATCCTCTCTTGACTCTGTTTTCAATGTATCTGGGCTTACAATTGATAGGAATTATTGGAATGATAGTTGGGCCTGTGTTAGTTGTGGTCTTAAAAACCCTTTTTACCACTATATTAAATACAGATCATATTAGAAAACGGATAAAGCAAACAATGAATCAGTATTTAAAGCCAGCTCAAAAACAAGAAGAGATAGTAAAGGAAGTAATAGTAAAAAAGAAAGAAGTGTAGTTAGTCTTCTTTCTTTTATATGTTTATGAGTTTTCTAGCTCTTTGTTTAGTTTGTTTATTGCTTTCTTTTCAATTCTTGATACATAGGAGCGTGATATTCCAAGCATTTTTGCAATTTCACGCTGCGTCATATTGCAACCATTACAAAGACCGTATCGCATTTCGATAATTGTTTTCTCTCTACCTTTAAGAACCTCTGCTATCTTTTTATAGAGTTTATTGACCTGAAATTTCAACGCTATCTTATCGTCTATATTTTCTTCGCTACCGATGATATCCAATAAGGATATTTCATTACCTTCTTTATCTGTGCCAATTGGTTCTTGTAATGAAACTTCATTTTGATACTTTTTAGTTGCCCTTAAATGCATTAGTATTTCATTATCAATGCATCTGGCCGCATATGTGGCAAGTCTAATTCCTTTTGTAGAGTCAAAACTAGTAATAGCTTTAATTAAACCAATGGTTCCAATCGAGATTAAATCATCGTTATCGACATTACTTGTATTATACTTCTTTGCAATATGAGCAACTAACCTTAGATTTCTTTCAACTAGAATGTTTCGTGCTTCTTCATCCCCTTGGCTTAAAAGTTCCAGGTACTTTTGTTCCTCTTCTGCACTAAGAGGATGGGGAAAGGACTGGGAGTTAGTGATGTAGCCAGTAAAAAACATGGCTTTAGATGCTGCAGTTAATACTTGTAGTATATTGCATAAAAACATTGAACTCACCACCCTGAAGGAATATTTAGCCTATATATAAGTTTATGCAATAGTGCACCTTGTGGTGACTGTCCAAATTAGATAAAAAACTATTTTGACCCAAAAAAAATAATGAATCAAAACGTATTATATATTAGGTAACTTTAGAAAATATATAGTTTGTGATAAACTCAAATGTACAACAGGACGAAAAAATTCTGAAATGTTGTAAAATTAATAAACATGTAGGTTAACTGCTACACAGGATAAAGCTAATGAAGAAAAAGCAACTTGAACAATTGGTTCTGGATAGCAAAGATGATAAACAAAAATTGAATGACTTAGTTGAAGCATATAAGCCATTTATAGCTTCGTGCGCTCAAAAATTATCAGGCAAATATCTAAATTATGGCTCAGATGATGAATTGTCCATTGCTATGGTTGCATTTGTACAAGCAGTGTACGGATATAGAACTGAGAATGGTGAGTTCTTAAGTTATGCATCGGTAGCAATTAGGAACAGCATTATTGACTACTACAGAAAGCAAAAAAACCACGCCTCCAAGGTTGTATATATAAATCAAAACGATGATGAATCTATTGATACAATAGAAAGACAAGCCTCACTGACGGTATATGATGAGGAGAGAACACAGCAGGAGAAGGTTTTAGAAATAAAACAATTAAAAGATGAGCTTACTGCATATGATATTGATTTTTTCGAATTGGAAAGTGTATCACCCAAAAGTTTTCATACAAAAAAAGTATGCAGAGAAGTTATTTCATATATTACAAATGATCCAGAATTATTGAATGAGACATTATTACATAAAAATCTACCCTTAATTCAGATTGAAAAAGGGCTAAGAATAAAAAGAAAAAGATTTGAAAGACATAGAAAGTATATTATGACTGTACTTATAATTCTGTCTGGGGATTATCCCTGCTTAAAAGAGTATGTCAATATAAAGTAGGTGAGCAATTTGAAAGGTATTGTAGTTGAAAAAGGTAATGGCTATTCTGTTCTTCTGCTATCAGATGGAACATTTAGGAATGTAGAAGATAACGACTCCTACGAGTTGGGCAGTGTTATACATATAAAGGACACTATTCGCCATTCATCTCGTTATTTAAATAAGGCGGTTTCAATGGTAGCTGCAGTTTTTTTGGTTGCTTTCCTCTCATTGGGAGTTTTTGCGTGGGTGACACCTGTCCAGTACATTAGTATTGATATAAACCCCTCATTAGAATTGAAAGTTAATTACTTAGATAGAATTATTAACGTTCAATCATTAAATGATGATGGAAAAGAACTAATAAGAAATATTTCTGTTAAGTCACTACACTATGAATCGGGTGTTAATGAAGTAATTGAAAAGGCAAAAGACTTGGGATATCTAGAAGATAAGAGAGATGTGTTAATAAGTATTTCTTCATCTGATATAAAGAGGAATGAAAAAGTTGAGAGAAATATTAAGGGAAAATTAGATGAAGAAGTAACGGTTTTGACCTTTAATGCTGAAGAGCATAGAATTTCTGTTGAGGAAGGGCTATCGCCAGGAAAAAGTGATATTATTGAAAAAGTCATTGAATCTGATACCCAGTTAAGTAAAGAAGAACTCGCTGCTGTACCCGTTAAAGATTTGATGGAAAAAATAAAAGAGAACAGTAGTAAAAAAGATGGGGAAGTTGCAAAGCATGCTGCTAAGGAAATAGA
>JAAYPS010000102.1 GCA_012519655.1 Clostridiaceae bacterium
AACACTTCAGGAAGTTGCAAAAGGTTCTTCCGAACAAGCTCAGGAAGTGATGATGAGTGTGGGCAACATGAATGAGCTCTCGGAAGGAATAAATATGATGACCGAAAGACTCGGTAATATGTCAAGCTTAATTTCCAATACCGAGGATATAAGCGTCGACGCCATAACAAAGGTTCAAGTTCTTAACGAAAAAGCAAATCAGACAAAAGATGCTTCACTAAAAATAGTGGATCAAATTAAGAGTCTTAATAGTGATATGGTTCAAATTCGCAAGATAACAAAGCTTATGGTTGGAATTGCTGAACAAACAAACTTGTTATCACTAAATGCTGCCATAGAAGCTGCCCATGCTGGAGAAGCAGGCCGTGGATTTGCTGTTGTTGCTGATGAGGTTAAAAAACTTGCAGACCAGTCTAAAGAAGCTTCTATAATGATTAACAATATTATTAATGACATAAATAATAAAACACAAGAAGCTGTGTTGGAAGCTAATAACACAAGTAATATTGTACAGGATCAAATGGTTGCCGTTGAGCAGACCGACAGTGCTTTCAATACAATTTCATCTTCAATGAAAGAAATTGATCAATATATGACCAATGTTGAAGATTCAGTAAAGAACATGGATGTACTCAGACAAAAAACCCTTTCCTCTATGGAAAACATCTCGGCTGTATCAGAAGAAGCAGCAGCTACCACAGAAGAAGTCTCTGCCAGCACCCAAGAGCAAATGGCTAGTTCTGAAGTTCTGGCTGAGCTTGCCAGAGGAATGAATTTTATGGCTAAGGAACTTCAAGATGCTCTGTCAATGTTTAAAATTGACTCTTGCGAAGTGGATTATGACAGCTCCGATGTATGCGATTCAGACTCAAGAGATTTGAGCTCAAGTGAGTCAAACGTAGATGATTCGAACTAAGAGATGACTCAGACCCGAATGATTTGAGTTCAGATAATTTGAACACAGGTGATTTAAACTAAGAGATGACTCAGACTCAAATGATTCGAGTTCAGATAATTTGAACACAGGTGATTGAACACAGATGATCCGAATGCGAGTGAATAAACTCCATCAAGTTTTCAATAATCATGTTAGTATTAATGAACAGGGCTATCTTAAATAGGATAGCCCTTTCTTCACTCATTACCGCCCTATAACATCGCACTTTAGAGACCAGCATCTTCTGGATACATTGATAAATTGCTATTAATTAAACTTTATATGTTGTTGCGCTGGTATAAAAATTAATGGGAATGGTTCTTACAAATTGAAATAAAATCTGTTGTCGACTGCGATAGATACTTGTTTTTATGATATATGATATAAAAACCCCTGCTCAAAGAAATGCCCTTGACTTTTATTTCCCATAGCTCACTTGCATCGAGAGGTTCTTTCACCATTAGATAAGGCAGTGCAGATATACCAAGACCTGCTTCAACAGCTTTTATTATGGCTTGTGTACTAACACTGTCACCTATATAATCCAATTCAATATTGTTAATTAACATAGTACTGTCAAATAAGTCTCTCCCACCACTTCCTTTTTCCCGCATAATAAAATCATATTTTTGTAATTCCTCAATACTCACCTTTTCTTTTCTATACAAGGGGTGTGTCTTCCCACATATTAGCGCAAGCCTGTCGTCTAAGTATCTTTCCGCTATAATTTGTGGATGCTGAACTTTTCCTTCTATCAATCCTATATCAAATTCATTTTCACCTATTGCTTTTTCAATCTCAGCTGAATTATCTATTTTCACCTTCAGCTTGATTTTAGGATATTTTTGTTTAAAGGCCTTGATATACTCAGGCAACAAATGTGTTCCAATAGTAATGCTGGAGCCAATCCTTAATGTACCAATATATTCCCAGTCCTTCATACTTTCTTCCATCTCATCAAATAATGATATAATATGCATCGCATAGTCTAAAAACTGCCGCCCCTGATCTGTTATGTGTAAACGATTTGATATTCGGTCAAATAGCTTTATTCCGTAATTTGATTCTAATTCGCTAATAGCAAGACTTACTGCAGGTTGCGCAAGATATAAGTGTTTCCCCGCTGCTGTAGCACTGCCATATTTACACACCGCAACAAAAATCCTTAAATGTCTTAATGTCATTTTATCACTTCCATAATAAATTCATTATACTGTTTATAATATTATATTATTTTACTTATAACATGGCAAGGGTTAAGATATATATACATCATATAGTAGGGGGACTCAATGAAAAAAGACAAACGGTTATACTGGAAATTATTCACATCTACTTTCTATCTTAGCGCTTTTACTTTTGGTGGAGGTTTTGTTATCGTTCCACTTATGAAAAAGAAGTTTGTAGATAATTTAAAATGGATTGAAGATGAAGAAATGCTCAACCTAACAGCAATTGCACAGTCATCGCCTGGTGCTGTTGCGGTAAATGCTTCTATTCTACTCGGGTACAAGATCGCCGGGATTTTAGGAAGCCTTTGTTGTATATTGGGTACTATATTACCACCATTTTTGATTCTGTCTGTTATATCCATATTTTATTCAGCCTTTAAAGACAACAGCACCATTCAAATATTGTTAAAAGGTTTTCAATCAGGAGTGGCAGCAGTAATTGCAGATGTAGTCATACAAATGGGTGGTGATATTATCAAACACAAAAGCATTATGTCCATATTGATTATGGCTTTTTCATTTATCGCTACCTATTTCCTCAACATAAATGTCATTTATGTTCTATTAGCCAGTGCAGTAGTTGGAGGACTTACCTTCTTATACAATATTAGATGCAGCACTAAAAAAGGGAATGAAAGTGAGGCACAAATTTAATGATTTATCTTCAATTATTTTGGAGTTTCTTCAGGATAGAATTTTTTACCTTTGGAGGAGGTTACGCAGCAATACCGCTTATTAAAAACGTTATAGTGGATGAAAATCAATGGATAACACTATCGGATTTTACAGACTTAATCACTATATCTGAAATGACACCCGGCCCTATCGCAGTTAATTCTGCTACATTTGTAGGAATGCAGATAGCTGGACCTTTAGGAGCCATTGTATCAACTATAGGTTGTGTTTTACCCTCCATCCTTTTTGTCTCTATTCTCTCATATATATTTTTGAAGTTCGGTAACCTTTCAATCATACAAGGAATCTTAAGCGGACTTAGACCTGCAGTAGTTGGGTTAATTGCTCAAGCAGGATTTGCCATACTTGTAATGACTGTTTGGGGTAGCGACGGGATAACTTTTAATGCTTCCAGCTTAAATATATGGGCATTAATTTTGTTTCTTGCGTGCTTTATTGTAATGAGAAAATTCAAACCAAATCCAATCTATGTTATGGCAGGATCAGGTGTTTTGAGCCTAATAATTCACCAATTTGCTTGAGGTCTACCATAATTATGCGTAAAAACTTTTGCGATATCATGAACTCTCTCACCTTTTATATAATACAAAAACATGGGGCTTTAAAGTGAATTAACTTCAACGCCCCATGTTCTTCAAATAATTTTCTCAAAATGCATCTTTTGATACTACCCCATAGCATAATAGTAGCCCTAAGGCTAAAATGCTCTGGTTAATCACATAAGATACCACATTTTAAAATTGCATTTGTTGGGCAAACCTCAACACATTTACCACAATTATCGCATTTAGAAGTATCAATGATTGCACGCATATTTACTATAGAAATAGCTTGCTGTGGGCATTCCTTCACGCATCTTCGGCATGCTATACATGCAACCTTGCAGTTCTTACGTGCAACGGCTCCCTTTTCCTCATTACTACATACCACTGCGTATTGAGACCTTGCTGGAACCATTTTTATAATATCCTTAGGACATTCAGCGACACATTTTTCACATCCAGTACATTTTGATTCAATAACCTTGGCTAGTCCATTTTCAACTACAATTGCATCGAAAGCACATACCTTTTCACAGCATCCCATACCAACACAACCATAAACGCAGGAAGAAGGACCACCTGCCATTGTGGAAACTGATCGACAATCCAATATGCCATCATAGTCAAACTTTATTGTAACTTTATCCCATGTACCATTACACATAACACGAGCAACCATTTTCTCACTAGCCTTACCACCAGTACCCATAATTTCACTAAGGCTGTCCACTAAACCAGCACCGCCAACTGGGCATAATGTAATTGAAGCTCCGTCTACAACAGCCTGGGCATAACCATCACAGCCACTATAGCCACAAGCACCGCAATTAGCACCCGGTAGAACATCTCGCACTGCCTCAATTCTTTCATCAGCTTTTACTTCATATTTAACTGAAACATAGGAAAGAATTATACCGAATATCAATCCCAAACCAGATACTATTGCGACAGGAATCAAAACTGTTTCCATGATGTCACCTCACCTTCAAATAAAATTCCATTATAGGAATATTGCAATATTTTTAAACCACGTTTCTACTCTACTAAATATTCCTAATGTTTCATATCATTTTACTAAACTTCATTATTTTACAATATTTAACTTCAATTTGTTTGCTTTTTACTTAAATTTCTGTTTTTACTAAATTATCAAGTTTTATTTCTACTTCATTTCTGCTTTTACTAAAAATTCTATCTTCTTTCTCTCAACTACCTGTAAACTGTCAGTCCAATCATCCGAACCATCTTCATCTTTACTAGATAACCGCAATTGCCTTTAAATCCAAATTACTTTTCCCTTTGGTTTATAGGCCGAACAATCCCTGGAATCCAACAAATGCCACAGACACCAGAGCAGCTGCAATTAACGTAATGGGAAGGCCTTGAAATGCGATAGGTATTTCACTTGTCTCAATTCTTTCCCTAACCCCAGAAAAAAGTACCATTGCCAATGTAAAACCCACTGCTGATGCAAAACCGAAAACCACTGCGTTAAGTAGGGTGTATTGTCTTTCCTGTATTAGCAATGCAGACCCTAAAACTGCGCAATTTGTTGTAATCAATGGCAAATAAATACCTAATGCGCTGTATAATGTAGGCAGAACCTTCTTCAAAACAGTCTCTACAAATTGCACTAATGCTGCAATTACAAGAATAAATACAATTGTTTGAAGATAGGTAAGTCCATAACTTTCAAGTAAATACTTGTTCGCTGCCCATGTTACAGCCGATGATAACGTGATTACAAAAACCACAGCGCCACCCATTCCAAGGGCAGTTGAAGTTTTTTTGGATACACCCAAAAATGGGCAGATACCTAAAAACTTAGATAGAACAAAATTCTCAACGAAAATCGCAGAAATAGCAATCAGAATAAGTTCTTTCACGCCTTGTCACCTCCATTGTCATTTGCCACGCATCCCGCACAGCTCATACCACAGCCCGCAGCGATTTCTTTATTCCTTATATTAAGAGTAGAGAACTTTTGAACTGCTGCAACTACAAAGCCGTAGACAAGAAAGCCACCTGCCGGCAAAACCATAATAACTGCTGGATCAAACAAGTTCTTAGTAAGGGTAATTCCAAACCATGTACCCGCACCGAGTATTTCACGAATAGAACCCATTATCAATAGAGCTATTGTAAATCCACCGCCCATTCCCAGGGCATCGAGTATTGACATACCAACAGTGTTTTTGCAGGCAAACATTTCAGCTCTGGCAAGAATAATACAGTTTACAACAATAAGAGGGATATAAATACCAAGTTCCTTATATATATCTGGAAGATAAGCATGCAGAAGCATTTCAACTATTGTTGTAAAACCAGCAATTACTGTTATAAACACCGGTATTCTGACTTTGTCCGGAACTATTTTTCGAATCAGTGAAATAACAATGTTAGAGCCCAGCAAAACGAATGTAGCGGCTATTCCCATGCCAATTCCATTTTTAGCCATTGTTGTAACAGCAAGGGACGGACATGTGCCTAATACTAGCTTTAAGACTGGATTTTCCTTCATAAAACCATTTGTCAGCACCTTGAATACATTTCTTTTCTTGTCTGTCATATTAATTCCCCCCTGTTAACATATTCACTGTATCCAAAGCAGCTTGAACACCATCAACTACAGCATTGGCTGATTTTGTTGCTCCGCTAATGCCCTGAATTTCATTTGCTGCTTTTTTATTGCTTACAATTGTTAAAGTATCATGGACAGTTGCTTCATTAAACTGGCCTAAAAACTCTGGCTCAGTCACCTTTAAGCCCAGTCCAGGTGTTTCATTATTGTCGCCGATAATTATACTTGTCACCTTGCCTTCAATATCCACACCCACTGTTAAACTCATTGCTCCGCCATAACCATTTGTTACAACATCCAATACATAACCTGCGAGTATATCCTTACTGTAGCCTTCGTATATGCCAACTACTTTATCGGATGCGCCTTCTATTTCTATCTCTACAAAACTGTCAGCTTCTCTTAGTACTTCTTTTCTGAATTGTACTTGTTCTTCCATGGTTCTTTGAGAAATAATATCTTGAGTTATATCATTAACAAAAGCCAAAGAACCCGCCACCACTGCACAAACCAAGGCAAGTACCAAGGTTGGCTTTAAAATACTATTCCACATGTTTTTCACCTCCAAAGGCAACTGGTACTGTGTACCTGTCAATCATGGGTGTGACAATATTCATGAGTAAAATAGCAAATGATACCCCTTCTGCCATACTTCCATAGAGCCTGAACAAAACTGTTAGAGCACCACAGCCAATCGCATATATAATCCTGCCTTTGCGTGTCATAGGACATGTTGCATAGTCTGTAGCCATAAACACAGCACCTATTAACAGTCCACCCGATAGAACATGGTATAAAGGATCACCAGTAAACACGCCTCCAGGTCCTAAAATCCATGTAGAAAGTGCCACTGTTCCAACAAAAAAAGTAGGAATATGCCATGATATTACTCTTCTGAATAATAAATATGCCAAACCCAGCAGTATTGCCAATGCTGAGGTTTCTCCTATACAGCCGGGTACATTACCTAAAAACATATCCAGATAAGAAAATGTACTAGCCCCACCCTCTTTTAACACGCCAAGAGGTGTTGCGGTAGAAACAGCGTCAACTGTAGCGGTAGAAACAGCATCCACAAAAAGTGGGTCTGTCCATTCTGTCATCCACCTTGCCCATGAAACAGTAAGGATGGCCCTTGCTCCTAAAGCAGGATTCATAAAGTTTTGTCCTAATCCGCCAAATAACTGCTTAATAAGACCTGTTGCGATTACAGCCCCAACAACTGCTATCCATATGGGTATTGATGGAGGTAGGTTAAGTGCTAATAAAAGACCTGTTACGGCTGCACTTAAATCTGAAATTGTCTGCCCTCTCCCCAACCCTTTTCGCATAATATATTCTGTTAGAACCGATGCAGCAACGGTCGCAACTACAACCAGTGCAGAACGCATTCCAAAAAATATAATACCTGCAATAGTAGCAGGAATTAATGCAATTATTACATCCAGCATAATTCTGCGGGTAGAGACATTATCTCTTAAATGCGGAGATGAACATACAAACAACCTATTTTCCAAAGTTTTTCACCTCAATTCTTGTTTTCCACACAATTTGATCATACCTTACACCCTATTAACCTTTCGCTTAACAGCATCTTTACCAATACGGATGGATTGTACAAGATACCTTTTCGAAGGGCATGAGTATGAACAGCTACCGCATTCGATACAGTCAAGGATATGATATCTGTCCAGATCTTCGAACTTATCTGCCATTACAAGACGATTCAGTTCTAATGGTAATAAGTTCATTGGACAAGCCTGAATACATTTACCACATCTAATGCACGGCCATTCCTCAGGCAGATCCCCTTGCTTCTTATCAAAAGCCAATATTGCATTGGTATTCTTGATAACAGAGGTTTCAAGTGAATATTGAGCAATTCCCATCATAGGACCACCCATTAGCACTTTATAAGGCTGTGACTTAAATCCTCCACAAAAGTCAAATAAATCCTTCAAAGATGTTCCAATAGGCACACTTACATTTTGTGGATTACTTACAACAGAGCCATCCACTGTCACGCGCCTTTGCACGAGTGGCATACCAGTCTTCAAATATTGCGCTATATACGAAACAGTGTTTACATTTAGCACAATACACCCCACATCAGCAGGAAGTTTACCAGATAGAACTGTTCTGCCTGTAGTTGCATATATCAGCATTTTCTCTGCACCTTGAGGATATCTTGAGGATAGGGATTTGATAGAAATCCTTTTGTCGCTCTTAGAAGTTTCAGCAAGTAATTTTATTGCGTCAGGCTTATTATCTTCAATACCAATAATAGCGTTATTGATGTTAAGATAATCCAATACAAGCTGAATGCCTTCTATTATACCAGTAGGGTTTTCAATCATCTCCCTGTAATCCGATGTAATATAGGGTTCACATTCAGCACCGTTGATAATTAGACTGTCAACGTCTTTATCCTTAGGAGGATTGAGCTTAACATGTGTTGGAAAACCCGCGCCGCCCAGACCTACAAGACCTGAGTTTCGTATTGCCTTGAGAAAATCTTCCCTATTATTTACTTCGGGCGGTGAAATGCCCTCGTAAACTTCTTGTTTACCGTCGGTTTGTATTTCAATGGACATAACCAGCTTTCCACTCGCATATAGCATAGGTTCTACGCGGGTTATAGTACCTGAAACACTGGAGTGAATTGGAGAAGATACATATGCATCACTATTGCCTATTATTTGTCCTACCTTCACCGTATCACCTTTTTTTACGGTTGGAGTACAGGGCGCTCCAATATGCTGAACCATTGGGATTATTACCTTTTCAGGGGTACCTAAAACAGACGTTTCAGATTTTAAGGTATTTTTATGGTGCGGCGTGGATACGCCACCACGAAATACCCTTTTAAAAGCCATAAATATCACCTCACTTTATTTTGACATATTTAGGGTTGTTTATTAAGAAAAAAATATTTATTATAGAGTAATAATAACACATGAACAGAACTTTGTGAATACGATAAATGTTTTTTGTATACAAAATAAAAGTGCGTGAAATGTTTATATTAAGCGCCCTACCCTATTTTTCCATTGCCGAGAAATCGAGCTCAAAGCTTGAAATAATTACCGGTATATCATTTATTTGTATACCCCTTAAACATTGGCTTAAGAAAGGAAATTTCAAAGAAGAGGAGTTTCTTATTTTTATATCTGTTACAACTCCACTCTCAAGGCTTAGATAAATAACCAATTCTCCGTATGCTTCCTTTTCTCGAACAACTGTATATCCATTTCGATTTATGTTGATGGATGCTCTAACATCGCCATGGGGTAGCATATCTATGGCTTGATCTATGAGGGACAAAGATAGCAAACAATCCTCAAATATAAGCATTGTACGTGTGAAACAGTTGCTTTCTTCTTTACAGGAAACTTCATAGCTTAACTTTGAATATGGTAATTTTGATAGCCTACGGATATTTTCATAAACACCTGCTGCCCGAGCTAAACGACCTGTCGACACTCTAGCTGTTTTGCTGTCCACCTTGCCTAGGCTACTCAATCTATTAACTATTGAGTGTGTACTTTCCCATGTTCTCCTAATATCAGACAGCCCTTGAACCATCTCTTGAATAATAACATTTAGCTGAAATATTGCTTCATTTGATACATCTTCTTTCACACCACCGAGCACTAAAATATCTTTTAATTGAGGTTCTTCCGTGGCATAGGCTACAGCTTCATTGTATAGTTTAATTAATCCTATCAAGTCTGAGTAATCTGATAAAAGACCAAGGCATTTTGTTAAATGACTTAAGCTATAAAGATTTGCCTTTAAAAAACTCAACTCATTGAAAATGAGCCTCAGGAAATTAGCCCTTTCTGGTACGTTAACGTTGTTTATTTTCTCAACTGCATGCAAAAAGGCCAAACCAATTGAAAACCCATTGACTGAGGAAAGACGTTCTAACATCTCTAACGCTTCAGATACCTTCTTACCTATACATAGTCTTTCTACACCCCGATAATTATATCCCGTTTCCACATTTATTTGATCTATGATCTCATCGGAGATTGTAAAGCGAAACAAAACAGGCTCTGGTAGTAAGGGATGAAAAGGTCCCCACTCTACAGCTGCATGGAAGTCTTTTTTCTCTACATTATCTTCTTTATGCAAATCGAACCTAATTGGGTAACAATCTGCAATCTCTTTTTGCATTTGAGCACCTTCTAGATAGGCTATAGTAATTGAAGGTAGGATGCTGTGTTCGGGTACTTCTATATCAATTGTGTCAATGTTTCCGTCTTTTTCGAAAAAATAATTTATTTCCACATAACCTTGTTTCTTATTTGCTTTTATGAGAAGAAGATTATAGCCCGTATGCTTATAAGCAAACCATTTGCCTATTAATTCTCCATTTTTTTGTTCTGTTAAAAATATGCTCACAAACTTCTCCTGCCTTTACTATTAGTTTTTATCCCTTTCGCCTTTTGCCTGTTTATTTTTTACGTTTTCCATTGCCCTTACAATGGTCTCAAGCATTTCTGTCCCATCGGGCGTGCAACCACGTATCCACGAAGTAACAGGCAACACATCTTCAACAATATATAACTGATTTCCCTGCCTGCGAAAAAGACTACCAGAACATGCGCAAGCTCCTGCGGCAACAACGGCTTTTGGGGAAGGGATTTTCTCATAAATCTGCATAATTTCTTCTTTTGATTTCTCATTAATGCAACCAGAAATCAGCAGACAATCTGCATGTTTCGGGTTTCCTGTCAATGTAATACCCTTTATCGTGTTTTGCTCTGACAAAGCCATGGATAATGCATCAACACATCCCCTGCATCCACCTGCTTGTATGACAAAAACCGATATGGATCGAGTTCTAATTTTGTTTAACAAGTCCGCAAAGCTCAATAAAAGCACTCCTTTAACAAATCCGTTACCCACCGCATGTTTATCGCAAAACGTAAAGAGAAATAAAATTCAGCAAAGACACTCCACCTGCCCATATCCAGGAATACTTAGCCGATTGCTTCCAGTTTACCTTTGCAACAAATCCATCCCACAATAAAAACAAAAGATATAATATCATAATAACCAAAAATGAAACCCATTCATTAAGCGGTAAAAAGATAGATAAAATTTTAATCCATATACCTATTTCAATCCAATGTGTCATCTGTACTAATGCCAGGCTCCAACCACTATAAGGTGTAAAAAGGGCTGCATCCAAAACAGATAATTCATCTCCAGAAATGCCAAAATTAAAATACCCTATATTACCTTTAATCAAAAGTATTACGAATAGCGATATAAATGTAAATACAAGGCTTATAAAAACGCCATTACTTTTCGAATATCCAGAGAGCACACCAAGATTAAGCGCACCTGTTGTTTTGTATATTGTTGTGGCTGCAACCATTGATGTAAACAACAAAACAACAAACCTGGAAACTGCTCTTTGTGCACAGATCTTCCCAGAAAAAGTGTTGGCACTATATGCTCCAATAATGATGAACAATTCCATCATGGACAATACCGAAACAACAAAAAGAAAATTAAATCCTGCCACCGTCATATATAGCGCTATAAGCGAGAATACGAAGGCTCCAATGGAAAAAAAGCAAGCAAAATAATTAATTGTTCCGTCCTTCTTTTCGAAAAGTTTAATAATACGGTATATGGGTTGAAGTATGTACGATCTACCCTGCCCACGCATCATAGTCTTAAAGTAATTTTCGACAATATATTCAACAGGAACTATCAAAATGATGGCGAAAAACCAGATAATTACCTCAAACATGATAAAGCCACCCCCAAAATAAGAGCTGCGGTTGTAATCCATCCAAGCCTTATAATAAGTTTAAAATTCACCCTGAACGGAAAGAAAGTTGATGGTAAATATTTCTCATCGGCCTCTTGTGGTAATTTTGCCTGTACAAACAAATATGACACCCACTCAATAATAAAGGCTGCAATTAAAACAATACCTGAAATAACAATTAAAAGAGATAGCGGATTACTATAGAGAAAATCAACATTTGACTGATAATCTTTAAAGGACGTTGCCACTCCCAGACCCGCTATACACATAATGGTGGTATTGAGGCTATACTTGTTTTGCTTGTAAATCAGGGCATAATAAGCACCAGCAAAGACTAATATGCTTCCATATAGAACAAAAAGCGGGATTAATCCTCTATGTAAGTTTTGAAATAATGGTTGAAACTTAAGCAATACTCCATAGGGCATAATTATTGAAACAATAACTAAATACATTCCCGTTAGGCTTGATATGGGTATATTCTCAAAAAAGTTATGACGCAGTAAATAGTATTCGGGAATCAATAACCCCATTATTATAAGCGTCATAAAGATAATCACAGCCGTCAACTCTGATGCTTGTCCAAAGCCCACCGAAAAGTTTTGCATAGCTAACGAACCTGTACCTTTGTATGCAATAATATTAGAAGCTAAAAATAGTGTTAGTGCTGCTTGCTGTACATAGGGAACAAATCTCATCCTTTGGTCATGCAAGCTTTCACATGAGTCCACCAAGAAATAAGTAGCGAGGTATTGGAACTGCCAGAACATAAATAACCCCGTCATACTTTTTGCTGACATTAGCCCGGCAAATGAGGAAAGTAATAACAAAAACCCTGTTATAAACCGCCTTTTTTGTTTGTTAGATGCATTACCGCACTTTTTCCTATAACAGTAAGCTATAAAAGGCATAAAGGTAATAATGATAAAACCCCCAGAGAGTGTCAAAAGAGTCTCCTGACGGTTAAGAGATAGAAACTGGCTTGGTTCAGCAGGTGCAAATGATATTTCAAAAACAATGAGCATCAATACCTGAAAAATAGTTAATATTGAAATAAAGTAATGCTTGTCCCGTATTGAATAAATAAATATCGAAAAGACAGTTAATAGTGATAAGAATTTCCAAAGAAGGGCTGGAAAATTGATAATCGAAATATTGGGAAATAAATATAGGACGATGGAGCAAATCAGAAAAATAACACTTGATATTATAAGAGAACTATAAAAAGCCTTTCCTCTGGTTAATAATACAATAAGCAATAAGATTAGAGGTATAAATACCAAACCCAATACCATTAACTCCATATCTATTCCTTTCCCTTTTTCTCTAATCCATCATTACAAAAATCCAAATAAATAGAACACATTGTACAGTGGAACTCTTAGATATCTAACATGTCACAATATCCATGTAACCACAAGATATTGCACAGTGGAAATATCCAACATCACAAAATGTCCAATCCTTAATAAAGTATAGCCTTTTTAGGGCTATACCTCAAGGACTTTTTATTTAAGGCCATGTAACCTTGAAAACCTGAATCGTACAGTGATTATACTCCATTACGTTGCTCTGCAGCACGAAAAGCTATAAGCGCCGCTGCTACTGCAGCATTAAGTGAGTTAATTTTACCATACATTGGTATTGATAAATGAATGTCGCAATTCTCTCTCACCAAACGACTTATACCCTCGCCCTCGCTTCCAATTACAACAGCTAATGGACTCTTGTAGTCATACTTCACATAATCAGTATCTCCCGCCATATCAGCACCAGCAATCCATAAACCAGTATCTTTTAACTCCTGTATGGTCCTACTTAGATTTGTTACTCTTGCGATGGGCATGTGCTCAGCAGCTCCTGCCGCAACCTTCGCAACTACAGCTGTAAGACCAACCGAGCGCCTCTTCGGTAGGATAATACCGTGAACACCTGCGCATTCAGCTGTTCTGATTATTGAGCCAAGGTTATTAGGATCGGTTATCCCGTCCAAAATAAACATAAACGGGGGCTGGCCCATATCCTCTGCCCTTTTTAGTATATCTTCAACTTCTACATATGCATATGGTGCTACCTCTGCGATAACCCCTTGATGATTTCGGGTTTCAGACATAGTATCAAGTTTGCTTTTGTCCAAATATGAAACAACGATACCTTTTTCCCTTGCAATAGCATAAATCCTAGCTAATGCTTGATCCTTAGAATCCTTATCAAGATATACTCTATTTATCTGACGCTCTGCACTGAGGGCTTCAAAGACTGTGTTTTTGCCTTCAATCTTGCCCGAATCCTCGTATTCGGAGTCTTGGCTCTCATATAAATATTTATTATCATTAATATTTACATTGTCAGTCCTTCTATAATCATTTCTTCTTCTGCTATTACCTCTGTTATCAGCCCTGTTGTAATCATTTCTCCTTCTGCCGCTATTACCTCTGTTATCAGCCCTGTCGTAATCATTTCTCCTTCTGCCACTATCTTTGTTATTAGTCTTTTTATAATCATCTCGGCCTCTGCTGCTTTCTTTACTATCAGCCCTTTTATAATCATCACGGCCTCTGCTGCTATCTTTGCTATCAGCCCTTTTATAATCCTTCCTTCTCATACTATCCCTCTTACTACCACTCTTATTGTCCATTTGGTCCTTCCCCTTCCTCAATGACTTTTGCAGCCATATCTAAGATCTCCAATAGACGTTCTTTCCTTCCAATAAGGTATAAATATCCAAGCACTGCTTCAAATGCCGTTGACCGTCGATAATCTATAACATCAGCATGTTTTGGAATTGTAGCAGATTTTGCATTTCTCCCTCGACGGAATACGGTTTTTTCCTCATCGGTAAACTTATCATACACCACTTCAACAATCCTGCTCTGTGCAGATGCTTTAACATATCTTGTAGCTTTGACATGCATCTTATGAGCAGATTCTCTTTTCTTTATGGCAAGCCGGCTTCTGATAAACAAATCAAATACTGAATCTCCCACAAAAGCTAAGACCAATGGCGACAATTGATTAACTTGTATATTATCTAATTTTCTAAATTCCATAAAAATCAACCCTTGCTTAGTATACCATTATTTTTCACCTCAAACCCAAATATTTTATTTTTCGCCCTATAAATTTTACGAGGTGTAGATTTACTTTCTCTTCACAACGTAAATGAATTTAACTCATATTGAAGTATTGAGGTGCATTTTCCTAATAAAATAAGATTTAGCATGTATTTTTTGTTTATAACCTTGCACATTTTTACAATTTTATGTATCACCTTGCAATTTATATGAAACTTAAAGCAAAATAAACAAACATTGTAGCAACTATTCGAATAATTTAGTTTATTTTGTCTCTTGTATATAAGGGGTAAAAAAAATTATAATAAGTACGTACACTGATACTTTTTAACATACTTTTACCTCCTTTCTTTTAGGACTATAAAAGATTTTCTAATGCGCGGAGCTTTTAAGCTCCGATTTTTTTTGCTTTTTTTCAGTATCTATTTTCCTATTGAAATCAATATGTATAATAAGTTATAGCCAACAGTCCTAAACCAAAATTACTGCTATCGACATTTTGGGAGTCGGGATATATAATTATAGTTGTACTTTTTGATCATCTAGGAAATAAGCTAATATAACAAGGGATGTTTAGCTCAGAATGACTTGTAATGGCTACATAAAATATTTTTTATCATAAGTCTAACATCACAAATGCCCATATATATTTCCTGAAAGGGGTTAAACATGGATATAAACGCAGTTGCTATAAGAAAGTTGGTTTTTCCTTTGATGCGTATTGCTAAGGGAAATAATACAATCGATTACATAAAAAGCATGCAAGACAGTCAATATCTTTCAAAAGAAGATATGCACAAACTACAAAAGGATAAGCTGTCAAAGCTGCTGATGCATTGTGTAAAAAATGTACCTGCATATGCTGATTATAAATACTTAATACCCGCCATAGAAGAAGATGCATTCAGCGCTCTACGTAAATTCCCTATTCTAACAAAGCAACAAGTAAACAATAATACCGACAACCTTATTTGTGCTAATACAGATAAATCCACTCTTACGCCAAATCAATCGGGCGGCTCAAGTGGTGAGCCTGTAAGGTTCTTTATAGACAGACCCACAGCAGAAAACTCGGAAGCAGCAAGATGGCGTGGCCTATCATGGTGGGATATCAACATAGGCGATAAATGCCTTATGGTGTGGGGTAGTCCTTTGGAGCTAAACAAGCGTGAAAATCTAATTTACAATATGAAAGAAAGGTTCTTAAAAAATATTATTTTTGTACCTGCTTATAGCCTAAATCCCCAGTCAATACAAAAGTATGTCAATATGATAAATACGCAAAAGCCAGTATATTTCTATGGCTATGCCTCCGCACTACATCTTTTGGCTCAATTGATGATAAATAAAAATATTAAGATCAAGTACAAACTAAAAGGTATTGTGTCTACTTCTGAAAATCTATATGATTTTCAGCGTAAAACTATTGAACAGGCTTTTGATTGTCCTGTAATTAATGAATATGGCGCCAGGGATGCAGGTATAATAGCGTATGAATGCCCAAAGGGAAGAATGCACATTTCTGCTGAAAATATGATTGTTGAAATATTGGATATTCAAACAAACCAACCCGTTGAGCCTGGGAAACCCGGCCTTGTTGTTATTACCGATTTGAATAATTTTTCAATGCCAAGGCTAAGATATAAGCTTGGAGATGTCGCTGCATTGTCAAAAGAGAGTTGTGAATGCGGTAGAACCCTCCCCCTTATTGAGAAAATTGAAGGACGGGAAGATGATATATTCATTGCGTTAAATGGTAACTATGTCCACGCAGTATATTTTTGTAATCTTGCACGAAGTTATCCAAGTATCATGCAGTTTCAAATAATACAGCAGAGCAGAACAGATATCCTTCTGAGAATTATTAAAAGCCATACATTCAAAGAAAGTGAAATACAAGCGTACATAGATGAAATTTATAAATTGATGGGACCTGTCAATGTAATAGTAGAATATACTGATACTATCGAACCAACCGCATCGGGTAAGATTCGATATTCAAAGCGGGATTTCCCAATCAGTATTTAGAATAATAATAACCAGGCGCACAGATTTTTGCATTGTTTATATAAGATTTAAAGCGATCTACAAGTGAATTGTTTGAAAATACAGTAAATAGGTTGTTTGAATAAAAGCACAAGCAAATAGGCTATTGTAGAGATAAGCTATTTGTACAGCAAATAATTAATATTTTACAAATAAGTTTGAACACTAGAGTTCTAAATACAATAATTTACAAGCAAGCAGTTTGAATACTATAGTTTAAATACAAGAATTTACAGGTGAGCAATTTGAATACTAATGAAGTAAAGAAAACAATGGTTAAAGATACACTTCTGTATCTTCCAGCAAGATTAATAGAGGGGCTAATAGGACTTGCCACAATAACTCTATATACAAGTTTCTTCGCACCCGAGATATACGGTTATTATGGACTTATTACCACAACTGTGAACATTGGTTCATTTTTATTGTTAGGATGGTTGAACCAAGCTGTTTACCGATATGTGAATGCATTTGAAGGGAAGAAAAGAGGTTCACTTTTTTACTCCACTTCCTTTACGTTGTGGTTGTGTTCAAACGTAATTGTTGTGATTTTAGGCTTTGCTGGGATATTAATTGTAAATCCAAGAATGGATGCATGGGTTACCCAGTTATTTGTTCTTACTTTATTTATGTTTGTTACATACAATACAACCCAAGTTCTATTATCAATAGTTTCAGCAACGAGGAAAGTTAAGCTCCTACTATTTCTATCTCTTTTCTCGGTTACAATGAAACTGTTACTTACAGTATTCTTTGTATATAAATTTCAGACCAATAGTTATACGCCAGCTGCTGCTGTTTTGAGCAACGTTATTGTAGATACTGTTGTAATATTGATAGCCATGCTTAGACTTAAAGTATATAAGCATTTTACTTTTAAATATTTTTCAAAATCAGTGCTAACAAAGTTTTTGACATACAGCCTTCCTCTTGTTGGTGTAAATTTCACCATGAGTGTTCTCAACCTTTCCGACCGTTATGTAATAGCACCCGTCCTTGGTCCAGAGCAAATGGGCATATATCATGCAAACTATACAATATCATCCACTGTTTTTAACCTCATCCTTGTGGCTGTAATGCGTGGTGTTTATCCCATGATCCTTAAAACATGGAGTCAAAACAACAGGCAAAGGACTGAGTACTTTCTGTCACAGGCTGTAAGGTACTATTTACTGGTTTCAACACCAGCTCTAACAGGTCTGTGTATTTTATCTGGCCCTATATCAAAACTCTTTCTTGATGCTGCCTATTTCGAGCACGGTTTCGTAATAACATGGGTTGCTATTGGGATGTTTTTGTATGGTCTTGCAGAATACAGCAATAAAGCATGGGAGTTGACATCAAATACTAAACCTCTTTTTTATAACACAGTAATAAGTGCAGTTTTAAACCTCGGATTAAATATCATCTTTGTGGGGATTTATGGTTACAGAATAGCCGCAATTAACACAGCGATATCTTATCTATTATATTTAGCTTTGTCACTGTACAGAAGCAGGAAAATAATGAAAATAACATTTAGCCCCAAAAGTCTTGCCAAAATTCTATTAAGCTGTATCATAATGGGGTTGACAGTTTATTTTGCAATACACTCTATAAGCCTTACAGTAATAAACCTTATTCTTACTGTAATCATTGGTTGTTTGGTATACTTTATATGCCTGATATTACTTAGGGAAATTAAAACCGAAATAGACTATGCAATAAACTGGATTAAGAATTTTAGAAAATAAAGGAGCTTTTATGAAAGTATTACATTTAATTGGTGGTGGAGATGAAGGTGGAGCAAAAAGCCATGTACTATCTCTGGTACAACAACTTGGTAATCATATACATGTCAAACTTATAAGCCTTCGTCCAGGCCCTTTTGCCGATGATGCAAAAAAAATGGGCATTGACGTGGAAGTAATACATTCGGGTAATATATTTAAAGACATAAATAGCGTCAGAAGAATTGCTTATAATGGAGGCTATGACATTCTTCATACCCATGGGGCAAAAGCAAATATGATTGGTGTTTTTGTAAAACACCAGGTAAAAATACCCGTGGTGTCCACAGTACATAGTGACTATAGGTTGGATTACCTAAACAGCCTTTTAAAAATGTATACTTTTGGGCTTATAAATACAGTTGCACTCAGATTTATAGACTACTATATTGCTGTTTCATATAATTTTAAGGAAATGCTTATAAAAAGAAATTTCCCACCCCAGAGGATATATACCGTATACAATGGTATATCTTTTGAGACACCAATAGAATTAATTCCTCAAGAAGCATTTGCAAAAAAATATGGATTTTCTATTGAGCAAGGCGATGTTTTTATTGGCATACTTGCAAGGCTTGATCCTGTAAAAGGACATACTGTTTTTCTTGATGCAGCTGCCAAGGTGATTGAAAAATGCCCAAATGCTAAGTTTTTAATAGGTGGCCCTGGCGACGAATTAAAACCAACACTTGAAAAAAGAGCTCAAAAGCTTGGTATTTCCGATAATGTGTTTTTTCTTGGTATGGTAACCGAGCCTTATTCATTTTTCGACTTAATAGATATAAATGTTCTGGCCTCATATAGCGAGAGTTTTCCCTATGTTATTCTTGAAGGTGCCAGACTTAAAAAAGCAACAGTATCCAGCAGAGTTGGAGGCCTTGAGGATTTGTTTGAACATGGCAAAAACGGTTATCTTTATACTCCCGGCGATAGCAATGCTCTTGCAAATCACTTAATTGAGCTTATTCTGGATGAAGATAAAAGGCTGGCTTTTGGCGAAAACCTTTATACTACCGCCAGCGAGAACTTCTCTCTTCAGTCAATGACAGCTACCCAAATAGGTATATATGATAAAATATGTACACAAGTTGCAAAAACAAAAAAAGACGGCAAAGCCTACGATATCGCTATCTTGGGGTATTATGGATATCGTAATAGCGGCGATGATGCCATATTAAAATCCATTATAGATCGTATACGACTTAAAAATGATGAGTTATCCATTGCTGTATTCTCAAATACACCCTACGAAACTCGCACACAATACAAGGTAGATTCTGTACACCGCTTTAATCTGCTAGAAGTGCCAAAAGTATTATCAAAAACCCGACTATTCATTGCAGGCGGTGGCACATTAATTCAAGATGGTACAAGCACCAGATCTCTTTGGTATTATCTATATATGTTGCAACTTGCACGGAAGAAAGGAGCAAGTACAGTTCTTCTTGCAAATGGCTTAGGACCTCTTACAAAAAATAAAAACCGAAAAGCAGCATCAAAGATACTAAACAACATGGATGCCATAACTTTAAGGGACTCAAACGCATATGATGAGTTATTATCATTAAACGTAACAAAACCAATTACAAAAATTGCAGCAGATCCTGCTTTAGCACTTGAAAATAGAGATAGTACTTTAGGTCTTAATATTCTAAAAAGTGAGGGAATACCTACTGATAAGAAAATTATTGCACTATGTCCCCGTAAATGGAAAAAGGTTAAAAATGCAGACAAAATCCTTGCGTTCATAGCCGATAAAATTGTAACTGACTTTAATGCTATACCTGTTTTTATAGCAATGCAGCACCCTAATGATGTATATTTTTCAAAAAAAGTTCTTCGCAGTATGAAACAAAAAGGTTATGTTCTTACCAGAAGATATAATGTTGACGAAACACTTTCCATTCTATCAAACACAGATATGATTGTAGGCATGCGTTTGCATTCGCTCATATATGCTGCAAATCTTGGTGTGCCAATGGTTGGGCTTGCTTATGAGCAAAAAGTGGGCTTTTTCATGGACTCTATAAACCAACCTTATGTGGAATGGAACGAAAAATTTAATATGAATGATCTAATTGCAAATTTACATGATGTATGGACAAACTTAGAAGGTGTGAAAGAAGAACTGAAAAAGATAAAACCCATTCTTAAAAAGAAGGTAACGGATGCAATAGACCTTACATTGTCGTTATTGTCAGACTAACACAAGGATATCCCTTATATGACTTTTTCAGAGGAAAATCTATATTGTCGTTATTAGCAGACTAACAGGGATATTCTTATATGTCTTTTTCCAGTGGAAACTTACATTGTCACTATTGATCGGCTGACAGGCAAGTGGTATGGCGCCTAATGTGTACTTAATGTCTTACATTATCATCATTGACATTGAGACTATGTAAATCATCATTGGCTACCAAACTCTGATTACATTATCATCATTGACTTTGAAACTATGTAAATCATCATGGGCTGCCAGACTCTGATTCGATGCTTACATTTTCTGTTCTGTCTACATTGTTTTGACCGTATGCTAAGAACATCAAAATACCTGCAAGCATCCAGAAATACGAAGATAGCAAGGGTATCTCCAACATGTTTTCGGTTAAGTTATACAAAATAACGCAAACCAAGCCCGACAAAATACCTATAGCCCAGTTTTGCTGTTCTTCGTCTTGAATTTTGGGTATTGCTTTGTATGATTTGTAAAATGTGTTGAACAAGAGTACTAGGAGTGCAAATAAACCCACACTACCCATTTCCACTGCAGTTTTTAAATAGTAATTATCCATGGAAAAAGTATTGTTAATACCGTGGCTTAACGCGACCGAACCGCCAAACTGTCCTAAACCCATTCCAAATATCGGGTTATTCATGAATAATTCGTAACCTACAACTGATCTGTAAACTCTTCCACCAGTGCTACTACTTGCAAAATAATCGGCAGAGAAAAGGTACAGTATTCGATTTGCAACAGATGGCACAAAAATAACTGCAAGTACAAACACTGCTCCCATGATAACTAGTGTTGGAACTATAAGTTTTCTATTTTTCATCCATACATAGAACAACAGGGCACAGAAGCAGAAAATCCAACCACCTCTTGACATGGTGAAAAGAAGTGCAAAGCCCATGCAAGCAAGTACAAAAGCATAATATATCTTTCGTTTTGTATTTTTCTCAGCAAAAAACATACCTACCGAAACAGGTATTAACAAGGATAAATATCCAGCAAGCATATTTGGTGTTGTAAAGATTGAAAATGAACGGGTTCGCACACTTCCTTCAGCTTGATCCACCCAATGAGCAGGAATTTCAACTCCTACAACAAACTGGTATATTCCATACAACGCCACAAAAAGACCCGTTAAGATAACTATATTTAGAACTCTTTTGGCACCCTTGGGAGTTTTTAGAAGTTGTGTGATTACGAAGAACCAAAACATATACTGAACTATAACTCTAAGCCCTTCCACACCAATAGAAAAATCGGGTGCGGCAATAAAAAGAAGAATAACAGCAACTACCATGAACATAATTAATGAGGAATCCAATGGACTGGAACGATAGGGAGTTTGGTTTCTATGCACAAACCATTTGTATAACCACAAACCAAAACACAACAAAAGAGCAACTTCATCCCAAACACTTGCTATTAATCCGTAGGCAATAACATCTCTAAGCACAAATTCTACAACAGTAAATAATGCCACTATTATTGTTGCCTTTTCATAATCTGCAAGTAATATTAATAAAGCTACTATCACACCAAGTAATGCCACAACGGGTATCATACCAAGGTAGGATAATAAAACTCCCAATATAAAAACTGCTACAAATAAAACCGTCCATCGTAATTTATTCATCTAATACACCTATTCCAATACAATACATTATCAAACTACATCCTACTAAAACCAGCTACATTCAACTGCATCCAGACGCATCCAACTACATCCTGCCACAACATATATACTATTTAAAAATATTCATCCTCAAATCCACTTGCTTTATCATTTTGTGTCATTCATATAAATCCACTTGCTTTATCATTTGGGGCCATTCATATAAATCCACTTGTTTTATCGTTTTGTGTCATTCATATAAAATATATTGTTTTGAGCATCATTCCAATACCAGCACATATAATTTATAAATTAAGCTGTGCTGCAGATATTGCTTTAGTTTCTCTTTGTCAATAATAAGTATAGCTGCAATGAAAAAAGTTAGCGCTAAGAATATAATGTCTCGTATCATAAGCCTTTTCATTATTAGTCTTCCAGCAACATAACCTATTCCAAAAATAGGAGGGATAAGCACAAAAAGCTTTTCTTTGGAGGCTTTATTTACAAAACATAACAACCCTGCAAAAAGACTTGTTTTAGACCATTCTGGTAGTTGTTCCGATATATATAAAACCCGTTTATCTGCCCATTTATAAAGTCTTTGAACTACTTTTCGGATAAATGCAATAGGTTTTCTTAATATGCTTAGAACTAATGAATTCTCAGAAATGTTTCTACCCTTGAGAGCGCGAAAACACCTGGGAAAGAAACTATTTTTCCATGACACTGAAAGCACTGAAAAAAACTTTTTCAGCGTACTATACTGGAAATAGTAAACAAGCTTTTCAAGTATACGGTATATAGCGCTTCCCTTTAGAACCTGCATCTTTGAACCTCTATTCTGTAATCTCGGTTATAACACCGGGCAACTCAATATATTGGGTTTTAAGCACTAGTTCCTTACCAACCGTTGCATGCAGTTGTCCAATCCAAAGCATTGGATCATTTGGTTTCTCAAAAATCTTAACTGTAACATAAATATCCTTTAGTTCAGGGTGTTCGGCTACAACAATGGTGCCATCATCCTTAATAACATCTATCTTTGCTGGTACAACTTCAACTGCTGTAATTGTTTCCTCTGTGAAACCTTTGCCATAATAAAGGTTTGCACCAACATCGATATAATCAGCAACTCCTTCGTCAACGCCAGCACATTTAATTTTAATAAAGTGGGCTTTGGTGGGTCCAACTACTTCTGCAGGATCGTCCTTAGTCACATACCATATCCCTCCTGCGATGAGCACCAAAACCACAAAAATAACAAGAAGGTCAATAATATTGATAAGTCCAAATAATTTACCTTTTTCATCTAATACTTTCATTTTAGCTCCCCGCTCTCAAATTTTATAGTTTAAGTAATACTAATTTTGTTAAAACAAATACATGTGTTCAAGCAAAATTCTAACACAAATCGTCAAAAATGTCTGCAAGTTTTTTAGTAAGTTCCCGTCTCTCATATTGGGATATCTTTTGTTTATCGGGATTAAAATTATCTATATGGCTTTTCCAGTTATCATATAGAATTTTGAAGTTCTTAGCAGTGCCTTGAACATCTTCGCAATCCGACACCAAACCCGTCTTTGTCTCAGAAATAAGTTTTGCAGCGGCACCATTTACGGGTATCGTAGCAAGAATAGGTTTTTCTGTATTTATATACTCCATGAGCTTACCAGTATATATTGCATCAGTGCCTTTTCCTAAAATTAAAAGCACTGCATCTGAATTCATGAGATTAGTAACACTTTCCCTATGCGGCATATATGGGAGAAACTCGACTGAATCCTGAAGGTTATAATCCTTTGCCATCTTTTCTAGATTCTCTACTTTGAACCTGCCTATAAAACGAAGACAAATATCTGATAAATCTATAGCGCCTTGGTCATTGAGTTGCTTAACAGCTGCAAAAACCGTCTCTGGGCTTGTGTTACCATAAATAAGACCGGTATATGTTAATGTAAACTTTCTATTTTTTTCAATCCCTACTTCAATACCCTCAAAATCCTCCCGGTCAAAGCCATTGGGTATTACATGGAACTTATGCTCTAAATCAGGGTTGTCCTTGACTGAGTTATCGCGCATAACTGGTGTGTTTATTACAATAGCATCTGCAAATTCAAACACTTGTCGCTCAAGCATTTTTTCTTTTTTAACTCTATATGGCAAATAGTTGTATGCTTTAACAAATGCATTGTTAGTCCACTCATCACGAAAATCTGCAACCCATGGAATATCGGGAAAAGTCTGCTTCACCTTTAACGCAAGCAAATGAGTGCTAAATGGCTGGGAAGTGGAATAAATTAAATCTATATTCTCCTTTTTAACTAAATCTATCGCTGTTTTATGTGAAAATATTTCCCATAACCTCTCACCATCTGGAATCAACACTCTGCGCCTAATAAGCTTCCCTGCAAGACTTAAAGGGAAAATCAACTCAGATAGATCCCAAGCCGGTGTACGGTATACTTTTGTGTTTTGTGGAATATCCTTAAATAGCGTATTATCGGTAAGCTGGGCTTTGTTTGCTTGACGGGTTAATACAATGCCTTCCCATCCGAAGCCAGGTAAATATTTAATAAATTTAACAGTACGCTGCACGCCCGAGCCTCCAATAGGCGGAAACTGATGCGCTATCATAAATACTTTCTTCATTTTTTCTCCAACCTTAACATAACTACAAAATGTATGAATTAAAATGCAATCATAATCATGAAAACAAATCCGATTTAGAGGTAATGTAAGTATAAAACATTATGCAACAGAACTCTATCAAATAAAATCGCAAAATCCCCATTTGCTCACAACAGATTGCATATCGACCGAAGATCTGTAGCATTAAATAAACGCTCAATACATTATGATTACTGGATTCATATTACCATCTTTATACAAGCAGATCAAACATAAAAAAACCGCAGAATCACATATGGACTCTGCGATCTAAAATATCATATAGATTTATTGATATTTATTCAGTAGTTATAGGTTCCATCTTTGATATTTTAAGAATAAAGAAAGGTATCGTCACACCTAAAACGCTCAAAACTGTATAAACAGTTGCCTGTTCTGGCAGATACTGCTTGTACAGATGGTAAAGTGTTAGCAATACTAAAATAAAGTTAGCCAAGGAGATAAGTGTACCAAGAACCGGAATACCACCAAGTACAAGAGTGGCCAATGCCGCTGCTGGTAAAACGATTTCAAGCTTTGGTATCTCAAATGTGCTAATGGTCATTGATTTCACTAGCATCCCCAGTATGTACAGTTGTGCAATAGGTATCCAAGCCAACCATGGCATTTCAATATTTCTGCTCTGTGCAAGCTTATATAGTGTAAAAGCGAAGAAAATATAGAAAGCTATACCAATAATTACAAAAAGGACTCCCACCAAAATTGCACCTGCAAATAATCCAACACCTCTCATGCCAATAAACCTCCCATTCTAAAAAATAATCCAGTATTTCCTTTTTTAAGTGTATACTATTTTTTTACTAAGTTCAACCGTTTTTTTACTATATATTTATATTCAACGGTTGTATGATAAATACCACCGAAAGATTTTTAAAGCACTAAAAGAATCAGTCCCTGAATAAGAACCCTTAGTTTGCTATACTAAATTAGTTTGTGAGACTAAATTAGACCAACATTGAAATAGGGGTCTAATTTACTTTAATAATTGAGTCATACAATTAACTCATACATTCAACAACATGCAATTAACTACATAACTCAACTCCAACTCTATTGTTGTTATTAGCCTTCCTATGTTATAATGAATTGTCCATTTTAAGAGAGGATTGATGTAATGAAGAAACAATCATATGACGTTATAATAATTGGCTGCGGTACAGCGGGTATTTTTGCAGGGTATGAGCTTAACAAGATTATTCCGGATGCTGATATCCTTATGTTGGAACAGGGAAACGATATTCATCGTAGGAGTTGTCCAATTGTAAGTAAAAAAGTGCCCTCATGTATTCTATGCAAGGATTGCGATATAATGAACGGTTTTGGCGGTGCCGGAGCATTTTCGGACGGTAAATATAACTTTACCACAAGCTTCGGTGGTTGGCTTACCGACTATCTTGATGAAGATTATATTATGGAGCTTATCGAATATATTGATAGTGTAAATATCGATTTTGGTGCAACTGAAGAAAGATACTCAACTGAGACACCTGATGCGAAGAAAATTTCCACAAAAGCTCTCGGGTTTGATCTCCATCTTTTATCAGCATCGGTTAAACATCTGGGTACAGAAAACAACAGGGAAATGCTAAAAAGAATGTTTGATTACCTTACCCAAAAAGTAGAGATCGCCTGTAATACTCACGTATCGTCAATAAAGCAAACCGACTTCGGTTACTCATTGACTTTAGGCGATGGGCAACAATTAAACTGTAAATACCTTGTTGTCGCTCCAGGCCGTTCAGGAGCTGAATGGTTTTCCGAACAATGCAAGGCTCTTGGTCTGTCACTTATTAATAACCAAGTGGATATCGGTGTAAGAGTTGAGCTCCCTGCTACTGTTTTTGAGCATATTACAGATGTGGTCTATGAATCTAAATTCCTTTATAGAACAAAACAGTATGGTGATATAGTCAGAACATTCTGCATGAATCCTTATGGCCATGTGGTTAGTGAAAATGTTGACGGAATTATTACAGTTAATGGGCATAGTTATACCGATAAAAAACTAAGAAGTAAAAATACCAACTTTGCGCTATTGGTGAGCAATCGCTTTACGCAACCCTTTAATGAGCCCTACCAGTATGGGAAGCGTATTGCATCACTTTCTAATATGTTAGGCGGTGGTGTACTTGTCCAGCGTTTTGGTGACTTAGTTCAAGGAAAAAGAACTAATGAGCATAGACTGGGACAAAGCTTTACAAAACCTACATTAGAAGCCACTCCTGGGGATTTAAGCCTTGTGCTTACTAAAAGGCATTTGGATAATATTATTGAGATGATCCATGTGCTCGATAATATCGCTCCTGGAACTGCAAATTATGATACTCTCCTTTATGGGGTTGAGGTTAAATTCTATAGCTCACGACTCCAACTTACAAGCGAGTTTGAAACCCCATTAAAGAACTTTTATGCCATTGGAGATGGGGCTGGAATTACCCGTGGTTTGTCACAAGCAGCTGCTAGTGGTGTACACGCAGCACGCTCAGTAGCAAAGCGGTTAATTGATTGATGTATAATTGGTATTGTATTAATATCATGCATATACTAATTTAAGTGAAGTTATTGTATTAATATCAAGGCGCAAAATGTCGAAATATATAATATCAAGGTACTGAACTGATTGCTGCATATTACAATATTAGTAGCAGAGTGCTTTACTAATAGTTAAAATCAATTTACACTAATGTCAAAGTGTCAATTGATTTGTGTAATATTACTGTATCATTTTTGTAACATACTTGTAATAATAGAAATATCTAATTCATGGTATAATAATTGGGATTGATAATATTGGTAGTTTTCTTTATTTTTACAGGAGTTGTGTGGAGTTATGGAAATAGGGAAAAAGGTTAAATTTCTTGGCCGTGAAGCTGTAGTTCTGGTCGAGGAAGGTCGGGAAGTGCTCGTCCAAATCGAGCGTAAAAACATAAAGTGGATCGATAAAAAACTGATAGACGATAACAATAGTATTTTGTCAAATTCTTAATCTAAAATTTTCTGGGGCAAGGTTATTTCCTTGCCCCTTTTTACGTAACTAGCTTTTATTTGTTACAAACTTCCTTAAACATTTGTATCTTGCTGATTTTTATAAGCTTTTATTTCTTATCGATTTTCTTAAGCTTTTATCTCTTACTGATTTTCTTAAGCTTTTATCTCCTGCCTGATTTTTCAGCTCATATTCCTACCGGTTTTCTTAAACTTCTATTACTTACTGATTTTATCCTATTTATACAAAACTCATAATATTTTTTCCAAATTTACTATTGTATTTTTATACATCATTGTGTATAATTATAACCATGGTTAATGGAGGTATGTAATGAAATTAGATGAAATAATAAAAAAAGACAAAAAATATTTCATGAATACTTATGGCGACAGAGTTCCCGTTTGTTTTTCTCACGGGGAAGGTATGCTACTTTATGACTTAGATGGAAATGCATATCACGACTTTTTCTCAGGTATTGCTGTAAGTGCTTTAGGTCATTCGCATCCAGCATTAGTTGACGCTATTTGCGAGCAGGCTAAGAAACTTGTACATTGCTCAAGTTTGTACTATATAGAACAGCAGGCAAACCTTGCAGAGTTAATTGTGAACAATTCATGCGCTGACAAAGTATTCTTTGCAAACAGTGGTGCAGAAGCTAATGAAGGCGCAATAAAACTCGCTCGTTTGTATTTTAAGAAAAAG
The DNA here is from genome assembly GCA_012519655.1 of Clostridiaceae bacterium. Taxonomy (GTDB): domain Bacteria; phylum Bacillota; class Clostridia; order DSM-8532; family DSM-8532; genus Thermoclostridium. Next base: position 28,896 of record JAAYPS010000102.1, read on the forward strand.
GGTTTTCCAGAAAGGTTTGAAATTATAACTCTTGATAAATCATTCCATGGTAGAACACTGGCAACCATTGCAGCGACAGGCCAGGATAAATACCAAAAACCTTATAGCCCATTAACACCTAAGTTTAATAAGGTTCCTATAAATGATCCCAAAGCACTGGAAGAGGCAATTAACGAAAATACATGTGCTATTATGCTTGAGCCTATTCAAGGTGAAAGTGGTGTCAATCCGGCTACTTATGAATACATGCAAGCAGTACGTGAATTATGTGATAAAAAAGGAATAATTTTGATATTTGATGAGGTTCAATGCGGACTTGGAAGAACAGGAAAACTTTTTGGATATCAGCACTACGGTATAGAGCCCGATATACTTACTCTAGCTAAAGCAATCGCTGGCGGCTTCCCAATGGGAGCGTTGTGTGCAAAAGATTTTGTAGCGCAAGCTTATGAGCCTGGAGATCATGGTTCTACCTTTGGCGGCAATCCATTGGCTTGCAATGCAGCAATGGCAGTTCTGTCAACCATAATCAATGATAACTTAAGTGAAAATGCAGCTAGAATGGGCGATTTCTTCTTTGAGACAATGGGTAAATTCAAAGATAAATACCCATTAATAAAGGAAGTACGCGGAAAAGGTTTAATGATCGGAATAGAATTTAGTGAACCAATTGCTAAACAGGTAAATAAAAAGTTATTTGAGCACAAATATTTATTAGGTACATCTGGTGAAAATATCCTCAGAATTCTACCTCCTCTAATCGTTACAAAGGACGATATGGATGGACTGATTAAAGTCGTTTTAGATGTCCTTGAGGATATTTGAATAAAGGGTTGACAGAAACCCTTCCCCTCTGTCAACCCCATTTTTTTGTCAATTTCCAAACAATTTATTAAAATATGCTACAAAAACAGCATACATTATGATCAGTAAAATAATAATTATTACAAAAATAAAAAGTGAAGCTAAGGCCCAATTCCTTTTATTCCTATTTACTTTCTTACTGAAGGTCCATATAAATAGAAGAACAATATTTACAACAGGAATAAACATGAGCAGAAATGTACCAAACCATTGTAATACGCTGTAAACCGATTCGTGCTGGGTTTCATCATGATAAGTCTCTACGGGTATATCATTACCGCATTTAGGACACAGCATTTTAAAACCTCCTCCATACGTTTTTTAAGCTAAAGTTTATCTTCTTTTTTGCAATTCTTCGCAAATATCATCCCATGTCAATCCCTGATGTACCATTAATACCGTTAAGTGATATATTAAATCTGCAACTTCGTATCTTATTTCATCTTTATTTTCATTTTTAGATCCGATGATAACTTCAGAAGCCTCTTCTCCAACTTTTTTTAAAATTTTATCGAGACCTTTAGTTAATAAATAGTTTGTGTAAGAGCCTTCCTTCGGATTGTTTTTTCTATCAACTACAATATCATAGACTTCTTGAAAAACATCAAACTTGCTGCTCACTTTTGTTATCCCCTTCCATGCTTAATTGCCTATAAAAACAGGATTTCGAACCCGTATGACATGCTGCCCCAGTTTGCTGAACCATTAGCAGAAGAGTGTCGGCATCACAATCGTAATAGATTTTTTCAACTTCTTGAAAATGCCCTGAAGTTTCGCCTTTAACCCATAGTTTTTTTCTGCTCCTACTCCAATATGTAGCCTTTTTTGTTCTAATGGTCAACATAAGGGACTCTTTGTTCATATATGCCATCATCAAAACTTCTTTAGTATCTGAATCCTGCACTATCGCAGGAATAAGACCCATCTCGTTAAATTTTAGTTCTACTTGTTCCATTACCTAACCTCACGATTCTTTGTTGAGCTTTACGAGAAGGTTAACCCTAGCAAATATCACGCTTTCATAGACTCTTCCTAATTTTTCAACTCAATATATGCATCAATTATATAGCATAATTTGTAATTCCACAAGGTATGTGCCAAATTTCCTAATATGAGAATAAACGGCATAAAGTAAAGTTCTTCCACCACCTATTTTAATAAAAATCTTTGCGATGTGAACTGCTTAAGTTAATATTGTTTATAAGCTTGTCCACTAAACTAAGTGAATTTTTGACCAATTATTAAATGAATATTGTCCGTTAAACTAAGTTAACCATTGACTAATTATTTAATAACTATTTTGCGGCAAACCAAATAAATTTTAATTCTAATCCTTTGATGTTTTTTGCATCTTATTGAGGATACTGCTTACCTATGTATTAAAGTAGCTGCATATTAAAAAGGCAGCTTTTAAGCTGCCTTAATAAATAAGCCACCAGCGCTTTAGTTTAATGCAAAGGAATTAGTCGAATACAATCAAATGAGTATAATGCAATCAAAAATCTATCAAAATACGGTTCGTGGTACATGCATTAAGTCTAAAGCGTCAGTATGCCATTAGGTGTATTAATTATGATAAGAACTTGTTCTTCAACTCCTGTCTCGGCATTGATATAAACAATGAAATCGCTATCATTTAGCTTTCCCTTCAGCTCATAGCAAAACACCTCACTACCAAAATTCGTTGGTATTATGGCAAGACCTACTGTGCTTAAATCTCTTTTCGCCATAAAATCTGCCTTTACTTGTTCTTCGGTAAATTGAGGCTCAGGTATGTCGCGTTCTGTGTGATTCATTAAAAATCCTTTGGATTCAAAACCAACAATCTCTCCATTATCAAGAGCTATTTTAACCTTAATCAGATCGGAATATACTATAACTCCGTCCTGTTCATATGCATAGTTAATAGTAGCAGTACTGTCTTCTTTAAGATAGTACGTATCCTGCATATTTTTAAATCCACGACTCTCAAGAAACTCTTTTCCCATCTGTTTAACCTTATCTATATCAAGAGTCTCTTGCTCAACATTCCTGTTGTAGAGCATCCATATTATATGTCCTCCTGTCTTAGTCACATCGGCTGTAGCAAACTCTTCTTCAGGCCTGTCTTTAAATGTAATTTTGAAGTTGTATGCAGGCAAAGTATCGGTCTGTATCTCTCCCGTATGCTCAACAGAAGCCACTTTATCTTCACCAAAGAATTTTTTTACCCTCTCGGTCGCTTGCTCAACACTTACTTCATCACCCGTCAATCCTCTAGGTTTTAAACTTATCATGTGATCCGAAAATGGCCCATCATAGATTAATGTGGGGAACTCCTGAAATGTATTGTCAACTTCGGTAAACAATTGACTAGTTAAGTTTTCGGACTGTTTTTTAAACAGCTGTGTTCCTTTATCTGCAAGCTCATTCCATTTTATCCTTCCGTCTGAAATGGAAGCCTGAAGATTATTTAGGCCGTCTTCAAGCGATACAGAATACTCATGGAGCTGCTCAAGCTGCTTATACTGTTCTTCATTAATTCCCTTTCCACTAATATTTTGTCTATCCAGTGCATATGCGAAATCTCCCACCTGAGAAAGAAACTTTGATGTATTTGCCAGAACCTCTTGTGTAATAGGCAACTGTCCAAGATTTGTCTGAGCCAAATTTGCTTGTTGCCACGCTTCCTGCAATGTTTCAGCTGCCATTTTTGGTGTTGATGAAACCATACTTTTCATCAATAGCACCTCAACATTCTGCACATAACCAACCATTTCATAAAATGCTCTATTATACTGATTATCCAACTCTTGGCGCAAATCAGCCGCTCGTTTATATTGGTAGATGCCCCATGCCGCAACAACTGCTAGCAGCACAACAACCACGCTGTACATATGCCTGTCTGATAGCCTATTTTTCCAATCCAAGAGTTTTCCACGAAATTTACCCAACAGAATACACCTCCTTATTTAGTCCGGCTATTTTCCTAAATCTCCTAAGTAACCTTCACATTCTGTCTTCTCCATCGCTGTTACTTTGGATATTATTCAACTTCCAAAAGTTAACCCGTCTACTTTCTAGTTCTCGAAATTAATTTACCTACTTTCTAAAATCTCTTAGATAATCCGCCTATTTTCTAAACTATCTGAAATTTATTTCGCCTGCTTTCTAAACTATCTGAAATTAATCCGCATACTTTATAGAATCTCTTAGATTAATCCGCATACTTTATAGAATCTCTAAAATTATTTTACTATTAGCCTACTTACCGAAGTTATGTTTACCTATTTCCTTAATTATTTGTCTGCTCCATATCCATTTACTTGTTGCTGTAGCAGGATTCCAATAATACAAGCAGCCGCCAGTAGGATCCCATCCATTAAGAGCATCACGTGCGGCTTTTACTACCGTTGAGTTCGGATCTATTGGTACATTAATCTGCCCGTCGCTGACAGCGGTAAATGCACCAGGTTGATAGATAACCCCCGCAACTGTATTTGGAAAATCCGGCGAGGCAACTCTGTTCAATATTACAGCTCCAACTGCCACCTGACCTTCATAAGGCTCCCCTCTGGCTTCTCCATTTATAGCTCTTGCTATAAGCTGCTCATCAGATGCTCTGCTTGACTGAGCGTATGATACGATATCGAATGTCATAGGGAGCACCAGACACATTAAAGTAGTTAAAATAGTTATTATAG
>JAAYPS010000103.1 GCA_012519655.1 Clostridiaceae bacterium
CAACATACTTGAGGTGTATTACTAAGTTCATCCTTAGATTTATAGATAATTTTGATAGTGAATTTTTTCGACAATAAACGTTGCTTAAACAAAGGATGGGAGAAGAATAGGGGAACTTGCATGAAAAGCAAATTGAAAAAAATCATTAAATATATAATAGTTTTGCTTACATTGCTATTAGCAGCTCTTATTTTGTATTCTGTAACAGTGTATGAAAAGAATTATCCCGAATTCAGCTCATACAGTGCAGATAACACAGGAGTTAAGGCTTTGTATTTACTTGCTAAGAAATGCGGTTTTCAAGTTTCGAGATACCATTATCCAGCAAAATTTCTGGATGAAGATGCCGTAATGGTATCTTACAGACCAGCGGAAATGATATTTAATGAGTCTGAGGAGCAGAGCGGGATAAAAAACTGGCTCGATAAGGGTAATACTCTCGTGTTAATCTTGGATGAAAGAAACGCGGTTGAGCTGTGGATTTTTGAGTTGATTTCTCAAACAAGAAAATGGCATGAAGTAGAAAGCTTCGGTGATATTACTGCTACATGGTATGGATTGGAAAATGGTACAATATGCGTGTTAAACAGTGCTGATGAGTTCTTAAATGAAAACATCTCCAGTTCAGATGCATCAATAGCATTCATAAAAATACTTATGGAGCTAAACAACCCGAAAGTATTGTTTAATGAGTATTATCAATATATGCAGGTTCCTGCGCCAAATATATGGCATTTACTTGGCTCTACAGGCCAGCTGGTAGTTATACAGCTTATGTTAGTAATTTTGCTTGTTGGAGTAAGGGGTTGGAAACCTTTTGGACGTGTACGGGGAGACAGTGGAATGACAAAAAGACCTGAAAATGAAGTTGTTAAGGCAATCTCAGGACTTTACCAGCGAATGAGGGCATATCCTTTGGTATTATCAAATTACTATGGTTATTTCACAACTAAGTATGGAAGGTATTTGCAGATATCCGGACCCATTCAGAAAAAGGCTGTACGTACATTAGCCGAATGTGAGTATTATATGAATACGAAAAAAATATCTAAAAAGGAGTTGTCCAGTATTGTTCGTCGTCTTGATAGACTGGAGATAGAGATAAATGGTAGCATGCAAAAAAAATGAATGCTAAATAAATACCTACTTCTGCTGTATAAATCAACCCGGTAGCCACTTATACAAAAAAGATGAATGTAAATAAATACCTATCAGTAAGAAGTACGGAACCAAAATAAAAGCTAATGCAAAAAAATGAATGTTAAATAAATACCGCCCGCATGAAAGGAATGAAGATAGTATGGAACTTAGTGTTGTTCAAGAAAAATATGAATTGTTAGTTAAAGAGCTAAAGAAAGTTTTGGTTGGCCAGGAAGAGTTTATTGAGCATTTGGTTATAGCACTTTTTACAGGAGGGCATGTACTGATTGAGGGAGTTCCGGGACTTGGGAAAACACTGTCAGCGAGAACCCTTGCAAAAACCTTGGATTCAGAGTTTTCAAGAATACAGTTCACCCCTGATTTAATGCCTTCGGATGTAACAGGGACAAAGGTATTTGATGTAAAAAGCAGTGCATTTTATATGAAAAAGGGTCCTGTTTTCACGAATATATTATTAGCTGACGAAATAAATAGGGCTACACCTAAAACTCAATCCGCTCTGTTGGAATGCATGGAAGAGGGAAATGTGACAATTGATGGTGAAACCTACACACTTTCTAAACCATTTATGGTTTTAGCTACAATGAATCCACTAGAGTTTGAAGGTACTTATCCTCTACCCGAAGCACAACTGGACAGGTTTTTAATGAAGCTTGTAATAAGGCATTTGCCACCGGAGCAAGAAGAGGTACTTCTTAAAAAGGTGAATGAAAGTGGTGGAGAAATAAGCCCGGATGTAGTATCGTCGGCTATTACCTCTAACGAATGGGTATCCATGAATCAAGAGATTAATAAGGTGCATGTAAGTGACAATATTATTCGTTTTATAACATCCATTGTATATGCAACGAGAAATTCACCAGCAGTAATATTAGGTGCAAGCTCACGTGCTTCCATTGCGATTATGAAATGTGCTAAAACCCTCGCTGCGTTCTCGGGAAGAGATTTTGTAATACCTGAGGATGTTGTCGAGGTTGTAAACCCTGTTCTTAGACATAGAATCATTGTTAAACCAGAAACCCAGCTGGATAATATAACTGTAGACGATATTTTGCATGGAATAATTAAAAATGTTGAGGTACCAAGATAATTTGTTTGTATTTCAATACAGTTGCTAAGTGATATACATCATGTAGAGCAAGAGAGGCTGCAAGAGAACTTGTATTTCAATATAGTAGCTAAGTATCCGAATAGAGAGGTTTTTATGTTTTTCAGCAAACGATTTATACTATTGGCATTAATAGGTGTAATACCAGCGGCTCTATCATTTATACCCGGCATTGGAGTTTATGTATTTTTAGTGTATAATTTTTTACTTTTTACTCTACTAATTATCGACTTTTCACTATCTCCAAAACCAGATGAATTTGTTATCACAAGGAACATGGATTCTAAGCTATCGCTCAGTGTTTGGAATGGGATTAGTATTAATATAGAAAATCCTGTAAGTCATAAGTTTAAGGTCAAATTGAGAGACTCTGTACCCGAAAGCTTTGATGTTGATAACGAAATCATAGACTTTGTCATTCACCCTAAAGAAAACAAAAGTATAAACTACAGAGTAAAACCAAAAAAACGGGGAGAATATGTGTTTCCCGATTTGCATATTAGAGTTACCGGTGTTTTAGGGCTTTGTGTACAATCACGTACATTGAAGATTACCAATAGAATAAAGGTGTATCCAAATTTAAAAGACATGCGTAATAGTCATATACTAACTTATCATAAGAAGAAGATTATTGACGGAATGCAAAAAATGCGTAGTCTTGGTGTTGGCACAGAGTTTGAAAGTATACGCGAGTACAACCCAGGCGATAATTATCGACATATAAATTGGACTGTCACTGCAAGAACAGGGCATCTTTATACAAACCACTATGAACCTGAAAAAAGCCAATATGTTTATCTAATGATTGATACAAGCAGAGTCATGAAGGATGAAATAGATGGTATTTCTAAGCTTGACTATGCTGTAAATGCTGCATTTATTGTGGCAGAAACTGCACTAAATTATGGTGACAATATCGGCCTTTTGTCCTTTGATAGTGAAATAAACAGAATGGTTGCAGCAGGAAAGGGAGCAGGTCACTTCCGGCGCTTAGCAGACAATCTGTATAATGTTCAAACCACCGAGACCTATGCAGATTATCAAAAAGCATTCTCTACATTGCAAAAAGAACAAAATAGACAAAGTTTAGTGCTACTATTTACCGATCCGTTCAATTTCGAGCATGCAAAGGATATAGTTAAGGCATGGAAGGGTTATGCTCCAAGACATAAGGTTATGGTATTGGCAATAAAAAATCCTGCACTTTATATTGAATCAAAAAAGGAAGTTGCACAGACAGAAGACATATTTGATAAAAGCGCAGCAATTAAACTTATAGATGATAGACAGCGTACCTTTTCAATTCTTGAGATGTCTGGAATACATGTATTAGAATCAGAACCAGACAAATTCTCTATTGACACTGTTAATCGCTATATTGCCGTAAAAACAGGTCTTCAACCCCTTCGTGTCAGAGCATAGTTTTTTAACTTTTACCATTCCAGCAATAAGTGCATAAATTTTCGTGGGGTAAGCCTATTGCATCAAGCATGTCAGGAAGAGCTTGGTATTTCAATGATGAAAAGCCAAGTTGCTTTGCTATATGATCAACCATATGTTTGTACTCTTCACAGTTATGATCACAATACTTGTCTAAATCAATAGAATCATTTCCCTGAAGTTTTTTTATTGCACGACGCGCTGCAAGGTCTAGTTCGGTTCTCATCCTTGAGAAGTTGAGGTATTTACAGTTGAAAATCAAAGGAGGGCATGCTGAACGTATATGAACCTCTTTTGCATTATAACTATATAACAACTGTGCTGTTTCACTCATTTGTGTGCCACGAACAATTGAATCGTCACAGAATAAAAGTCTTTTACCTTCGATTAAATCTGTGATTGGCATAAGTTTCATTTTGGCTATTTTTTGTCTTACTTCACGGGTTTGGGGCATAAAGCTCCTTGACCATGTAGGGGTATACTTAACAAAAGGTCTTGCATATGGTATTTTTGCTTCGTTTGAGTAGCCAATTGCGTGAGCAATACCCGAATCGGGGATCCCGCAAACATAGTCGACGTCCACTTTATCATTGCGTGCGAGTATTGAACCATTAATATTACGCATTATTTCAACATTAATACCCTCATATGCTGAAGATGGATAACCAAAATAAACCCATAAAAATGCGCAAATCTTCATTTTATCTCTAGGCGGAGAGATTTGCTCAATACCATCTGGTGTAAGTAGTATGATTTCACCCGGCCCTAATTCATATACCGTTTTATATCCAAGATTTGTTAGGGCACAGGATTCAAATGTTACACAAAATGCGCCATCTTTTTTGCCAACAATAAGAGGAGTTCTGCCATAAAAATCTCTTGCCGCGTAAATACCTTTGCTTGACAGAACCAACATGGTACAGGAACCATCGATTGTTTCTTGAGCTCGGAGTATACCATCTTTAAATGAATCCTCCTGATCAATCAATGCAGAAACAACTTCTGTTGGATTGATTTCTCCTTCACTCATCTCAAGAAAATGAATTAGATTCTTTCTAAAGCAGTCCTCAACAATTTTATCTATATTATTAATTCGTCCAACGGTTGTAATGGCGTAATTGCCAAGGTGAGAGCGAACTGTGAGAGGCTGCGCCTCATAATCACTTATGCATCCGATACCCATATTACCGCTCATCGCGGATAAATCCATTTCAAATTTTGAACGAAACTGTATATTTTCTATATTATGAATGAACCTTGTAAAAGATTTTCCTGTCCAAACAGCCATTCCACCTCTACTTGTGCCAAGGTGGGAGTGGTAGTCAGTCCCAAAATACAAGTCCATTACACAATCATGTTTAGATACAACTCCAAATAAGCCTCCCAAAAGTCTAAACACTCCTTTTTAAGATAATTAAATGAAATAAATCATTATTATATGCATCACATTATATCATTTTTAAGCAACTACATCACGATTACACTACAATTACATCACAAAAGCCTCTTTATGGCATTTTGTGATGTCTTTATCTTATCACGCGGTGCAATATGTTGTGGTTGTGCATGTAGCTTGCCATCACATTTTGCACAGCTAGTTACGTAAATGATACATCA
>JAAYPS010000104.1 GCA_012519655.1 Clostridiaceae bacterium
AATCTACTAATTTACTAATTTCTATTCAATATCATATAGTGCCAATAGTTTTTGTTTTAATTTCTCAAGTGCTTTTGCTCTATGGCTTATCTTATTTTTTATCTCCTCTGGCAACTGTGCAAAGGTTTTATTGTATTCAGGCACAAAAAAAATCGGGTCATAGCCAAAACCCTCATCACCTGCAGGTTTGTCAGATATAAGCCCTTCAATTGAACCATTCACTATAAAACTAACTTTTTCAGAAACAAAAGCTATTGAACAGACAAACCTGGCTGTTCTATCTTTTTTGTCAACACCCGTAAGAAGTTCAATTATTTTATTGTTTTTTTCTGTCTGACTTATATTATTCCCACCAAAACGTGCAGTATAAACACCTGGCGCTCCATTTAAATAATCAATTTCAAGTCCACTATCATCGGCCAGAACCATACCTTTTACGTATCTGTTTAAACTATTAGCTTTTATTAATGCATTTTCACAAAAAGTTGTACCCGTCTCCTCGAATTCTATATCATAGCCTTCGTCCTTCATTGATACAATTTTAAGTGGGAGTTCTGCTAAAATAGCTTTTATTTCAATTATTTTGCCTTTATTACCAGACGCAATTACCAATTTGTCCATGTTAATTAATCATTTAAATCCTTCTAATAATACATTCTTTTGTAATGAAATTAACTCAGTTATACCTTTTTCTGAAATATCCAATAAACGATTCAATGCTTCACGAGAAAAAGGAGCTAATTCACCTGTAGCTTGCACTTCAATCAATTCGCCTGAATCAGTCATAACAACATTCATATCAACAGTAGCACTTGAATCCTCTTCATAACATAAATCCAGCAGTTCAGTATCTTTAACAACTCCAACGCTAACGGCTGCAACAAAATCACGGATGGGAATTTCGGAAATCATTCTCTTATCCACAAGATAACTACATGCATCCATCAATGCAACAAAACTTCCTGTTATTGAAGCTGTCCTAGTACCACCGTCTGCTTGAATAACATCGCAGTCAACAACGATAGTACGTTCGCCAAGAGCCTTGAGATCAACAACAGAACGTAAGGAACGTCCAATTAGTCGTTGAATTTCACTGGTTCTTCCATTTAACTTCAGTTTATTAATATCACGAATATTTCTTATGTGGGTTGCCCTAGGAAGCATACTATACTCAGCAGTTACCCATCCTTCACCCGAACCTTTCTTAAATGGCGGAACTTTTTCGTCAACAGAGGCAGTACAAATAACTTTAGTATTACCAAACTCAATTAACACAGACCCTTCAGCATGAGTAATGTAATTTCTTGTGATCTGTACTTTCCTTAACTCATTATTTTTTCGCCCATCAATACGCTGCATACTTTTTATCCTTTCATTTAACAAATTGACATAAAAAAACTCGGTAAGTTATATTATATTTTTAGTGAAATACATTAATAATACTCACCATACATATTATCATAATGAAAATAATAAAAAAATCAAAAGAATATATGAATTCCTTTGATTTTTTTAGATACTTTTTATACAAAATACTGTAATATACGTAATAATAATGATTTAATTACTTCGAAACAATTTTTAGTATGCTCTCACATAAAGATTCAGCAGCCTTCTGTCTATATGCTTCGGTGTTTAATTTTGCCAGCTCGTCATCATTTGTCAGACAGCCTATTTCAACTAGTACAGCAGGCATTTTAGTTTTCTTTATTACTACGAAGTTTGCTGATTTTACACCAAGATCATTGGTTCCAAGGTTTTTAAGTAAATCATTATGGATAATTGTTGCATACTCCTTGCCTGTATAACTTCCAGTGTAGAAGAAAGTCATGGTGCCATGCATTGCTTTATATAAAGCGTTATTATGTATGCTGATAAACACATCTGCATTCCAATCGTTAGCCATCTTAGCTCTTTCATCAAGACCTACAAATGTATCAGTGGTACGTGTTAATTTCACATTAACACCCTTTTCTTTTAGTAGTTTTTCAAGTCTTAAAGTAATATCAAGGTTATACCATTTTTCATCTTTGCCATAAACGGCTCCTGGATCTGAACCTCCATGTCCAGCGTCTATCACAACTAACTTACCACTTGGGGTGGGCTGTACATTATCTTTCTGTTCAGTACTCGAGCCTGTATCTGTATTTGGTGATGGTTCTTTACTACTGGTACCACCACTGTTCTCACCTTTCTCCCATTCTATGAAAACTTCGTCGTTAGAATCGTTGAATCGAAACTTGTATTTTGTTTCGTGGTTTTCACGATCAATAAGGAGAAAAGCAGTATTACCACTTGTCACAGTTTGAATTGATTTCATAATGCTATCGCCAACTTCAAGTTTTCCGTTACCAAGATCAATAATTCCATTTGGGAAAACGAATGTAAAAGCATTCAAGCTTTTGTCCTCTTCAGCTATAATGTTGGTTATATTGTCCTTGATTTTATCGCGCAAACCATCACCAGTAAGCCTTATTGCTCCTTCTCTAATATCACCTATGAAAGTTAAGTTCTTTACTCCTGAGTAAGAAAGTATTACAGTTAGCCTATTATTTTTTTCAATTGCTTCATAGTTAATATTATCAGGAACTTCAAGTACAATTCTTGCAGTTGTTTTATCAAACTGACCAGTACGTATTTTAGAATACAGTCTACCAGATGCCACTGTAACTTCTTTTGAGTCAATAACATTTTGACTTAGATCTATAACGATCCTCGCAGGGTTACTCAATCTGTAAACCTTGTATTCTTGAAGCTCTAATGCCTCAATAATAATGCGATCCGAGCCGGCAACGTACGAAATGGTACCGGAACGATCCCCATCACCCCTATTAGCAAGTCCTCCAGTTGAAGGAGCTGGGGTTGGTATCGGAGTTACTGTGGGTTGAGAGGGTGTAACAGCCGGTGTCGGAGTTGGTGTCGGATTAGCTGGTACATTAGGTGTCGGGCTTACAGGTGTGGGTGTAGGTGTTATTGTAGGTATAACCGCAAAATCCTCTGGGTTGCTTAATACAATTTTAGTTTGGTCTCCTCCACTTGATGCAATTGCCCATTTAAAGTCATCCTTACCTGAGATTCTAATATTAATCTCATTATGCAAATTATTGGTTGTGGATATTATCCCGTGCAATAAATTGTTGCCAGGAAGAACTTCATTTTTGAAGCTCTTGTTCAATGGCATACTAATATGCAATATTTTTTCTACATCACGATACTCAACTCTATACTGATTTGAGTTTTCTTGAATTTCTTTTTGTAGATTAATTCCATTAAGCCAAACGATGCATTGCTCGCCTTCCATAGTGTAGTACAAAGCACCACTGCCTACTTGTTTTGAAGGAGAAGGTGTCACTATAGGAGCTGGAGTAGGTTTAGCTGCCTCTGTTGGCTTTGGAGCAGGCGTTAGCGTGGGTTTTGGAGCCTCTGTTGGTTTTGGGGCAGGTGCTTGTGTTGGTACAGGTGTTGGCTCGGGTGCTTTAGTTGGAGTAGGATTGTTTGTAGGCTCTTTGATAGTTTTGTCGGATATTATTGTGATTTTTATTCCATCATAAACTACATCAACAGTATATTTAGGGTTATGATTAATCTCTATTACTACATTTGAAATATTTGCTTTTCCATCAACCTGCGCATAACGAATCTGTTGAATTGAACCAGAATAAACATCAAGCTTACCAGGTACATTAATATCAGCGTTTCCAAACTGGACACATAATCTGTAATGAGCATTACCATCCATAGGTACCAAGACATAATGATTTGATATTATATTAGCGCCTGTTTCTATCAAAATAATCTCATTACCATTTTCAGTATAATATGATATTTTTTCTACAGTTTCTGAAACATTAGATTCTTTTACTATTGCAGTGTTTTCATCTTTTCCATTCCATTGAATAGTTAGGACTTTATTTTCATCTTTAGCCATTGCTGTAAGACCAAAATATGATGCAGTTAAAGTAAGGGGTACCATTGTATTGCCATTGATAGAGGCAACAGGCAAATCAGTATCAACTTTTACTCCATTTTTATAAATAGCCTGATTACTAAAGTTAAAATCCATTCTCTTTGAACCAGACTGAACATAAGCAGTTCCATTATTTTCATCGTATCCCACGGTCATACCCAAGTAATTGCCAAAAACTTCTCTTAAAGGTACATATGCAAACCCTGAAATAACTACACAAGGAGTTTGAGTTGGAATCCAAATTCCGTTCAACTCAAGATTATATACATTTGATGTGTAGTTTATTTTTTTACCTGCGATATCTACAGTTATTCCTTGACCACTGGAAACAGTTGAAAATAATAAAGAAAAAATAAAAATAAAAACTAAAGCTGACAAATGTCTTTTCATGTCTAATCCCCCAAATGCTTATCTTTTGTTTATCTGTGAACAGTATTACTGTGATCTATATTTCGGCATTTTGGGATGTTAAGCTAATATCAAGTTTGCTATTTTAATAAAATAGTAATATTTCAAATATACTTTCCTTTAGTTCCCAAAAAATCATTTTTTAGTCTCAGAATGTGTATATGGGTTTTTTCTTATGATCAGATTCTTCATATGAGAAAATACAACCACAGTATTTTTGTAAATAATACCCTCTGTGATATGCCAGGTTTTTACCTTCACGGTAAAATGGTCTAAAATCCTGATACATAAAATCAATGTCATACTTTTTTTGCATCTCTTGTCCGATTATCTGAATCTTTTCATGGTTTTGCCAGGGACTGACCAAAAGTGTTGTTGTAAAAGCGTCATATCCCATCTCTTTGGCTGTCTTAGCAAGCTGTTCAATTCTTAATGTATAACAAAAATCGCAGCGATTAACCTTCTCACCTTTTAAGTTTTCTTTCCAGTAGTCAACCATCAGAGTATCATCGTACAGTACATCAATGTTTTCATCATTGGACAATAAGTCGACAGAAACTTTTCTTTCTTGATGTTCCTGGGATGGATGTATATTCGGGTTGTAGTAAATGCCTGAAATATAAATACTTCCATCACTTTTCAATTTTTTAATAACTCCAGTGGCACAAGGCGCACAGCAAATATGAAGTAATAATTTAGTGTTTCGCATTAAACTCTCCTTAGTATTATGTTTAAGGCTTATGATATTTTGAGAACGAAATAATCAGTTTTCAGCGCAACAATGCAGTCAGTTTTTCAACGCTTTCAATGACTTGTTTACTAATTGGTAAAATGTTTTATCATAGTTTCTAATTGTTCTGTATCTACTAAAGTGTCTTTGCAAGGACCGTTTGGTCTTTCATTCAGGATACCGTAAACGGGTAATCTATTAACATCCATTATACCCGAGGTTAAATCTCTTTCACAGGCAACTGCGATGACAAATTCAGGTTTCAAATCTATAATAGACTTTCTGGCTGCAGTACCCCCAGTTGCAAGGCCTACATTCACAGAATACTTTTCAACCAAATCTTTGATATTCGAAATATTACATAAACCACATTGATGGCATTCATTAAGGTTATTTCTTATTCTGTAACTGCACTTTGAAGACTGGAGGCAATGTGGTAGTATAACAAGAAGTTTTTCGGGCTCTACCTTTATATTAAGTGATAATACATATTCATTATTTGCCTTTATGTATACTCGTCTAATTTGATCTTTATTGTAATTAAAAAGATTACTTATAGTGATAATAAAAGGCATAAATACTTTCAATGCAATATGTATTAGCGTTTTCTTAAAAGGGCTCATATCCTGCTGTAAACTTGAATTTTCATCCTTCTTAAGTATTCTATTAATAATAGTAAAACCTGTAAACAGCAACATTACAAATAAAACAAGGACAATAGCAAGTATAATAAAAATAATACGGAATGTTTCTACTCCTAAAAATACTGCAAAAACAAATGTTAATGCAGACAGAAGAAAAACCACAAGGATTACACCAAAAGAAAGATTAATAAACTTATTATTATGATTCAAAACAATCACCCTGATTTAATGTATGTCCACAAACATACTCCTGAACAGTCATTCTTCTACTATTGTCGCATTGTACTTCAAATACTTTAATAATTCCTTTACCAGTCTGTACTAAAAAACCATCCTTGGCAGTCTCTATTATGGTACCAGGTTCAACTCCTGTTAGTTTTTCTTCATCATATACAGCTGTCTTACATATTCTCATTCTTTCGTTATTTAAATATGCATAGGCAATTGGCCAAGGATTTGTTCCCCGTACAAGATTATGTATGGCTCTGGCAGAATTACCCCATACAATTTTACCTGTATCGCGACTAATGCGTGGTGCATAGGTGGCCTCTACATCGTTTTGCGGTATTGGAGTTATATCTCCCTTTTCTAATCCTTGAATTGTTTCTATAAGAAGCTCGGCACCCACAACTGACATCTTGTCGTGCAGATGTCCAGCTGTCATGTCATCGTCTATTTCTATTTCCTTAGTTAGTAATATATCACCTGCATCAAGCTTTAAAACCGTCAGCATGGTTGTAACTCCCGTCTTTTTCTCACCATTTATTATTGCCCATTGAATTGGGGCTGCTCCGCGATACTTAGGTAGTAGAGAGCCATGAACATTAACTGTGCCGTATTTTGGAATATCTAATATTTCTCTGGTAAGAAACTGTCCAAAGGCACAAGTTACAAAAAGATCCGGTTCTAACTCACTGAGCATCTCAACACATTCAGAACTCCCTATTTTCTCAGGCTGTATGACGGGTATATTGTTTTGTATAGCACAATTTTTCACAGGAGAAAAAGTAACTTTATGGCCTCTACCTCTCGGCCTATCGGGTTGGGTTACCACCATTGCAATATCTATATTATTTTCAACTAATATTTCAAGGCTTGGAACAGCAAATTCAGGTGTTCCCATAAAAACTATTTTCATAAACATCTTCCTTATAAGATTTTTTATCTAATTATAAATATTTTTATCACATCAATTAAAATATTATTCAATACCTCAACGATAAAAATTAATGAGTATCGTTTGTTCGTATTTACATGGAATGGATAATGTTGAAATATATAGTCATAACATGTTTAATAATATTTTTATGCCTATGATGCTCAGACGTCATTATCTTCTAAAAAATAAAATCGTTTCATCATACCTTTTTATGACTATGATTCGCTGTCTAAATCGATATATCGGATAACTTTATCTTCAAATAGAACTCCATCCAAATGATCTATTTCGTGGCATAGAGCTCTTGCAAGTAAACCAGTTCCCTCAATAGTATAAGATTTTCCATCCTTATCCAATGCTTTTACCACTACTCTTTCAGGACGTTCCACCTCACCACATATACCAGGAATACTCAAACACCCTTCTGGAGCAATGACTTTTTCGTCCGATTCTTCAATTTTCTCTGGATTAATAAGTACAATAGGACCTTCGCCAACATCTATAACACAAATACGTCTTAATATTCCTACTTGTGGTGCGGCAAGCCCAACACCATCTGCTTCATACATTGTCTCCAACATATCTTCAATGAGTGTTAGTGTTCTGTCATCTATTTTATTTACTAATTTACATTTCTTTCGCAATACTTCATCGCCTTTTTCACGTATATTACGCAAAGCCATTTTTCTTCCTCCATATAAACAATTATTAAATTTTCAAAATTTGAATCCTTATGATACTTAATTATAGCATACTGTAAGGGTTGATATCCATAGAAACAGCCCATTGTCTTTTTCCGGATACACTATATTTATCGTAAATCCATTCAAAGATATTTGCAAGGACTTTTATTTTCGGGTGTTTTATAATAAGACGCCACCTGTACTGGTTTCTTAGCTTTGATATTGGTGACGGAGCAGGTTCGGATATAAATGTATTCGAATCCAA
>JAAYPS010000105.1 GCA_012519655.1 Clostridiaceae bacterium
AACACAGGGGGACGGTTCTTTTGTGTTATTCAACAATCATCATTTTCGTAAAATCTTCTCTATTGCTTTTCCCTTAGCTAACTCATCTATTAACTTATCCAAATAGCGAATATTTTGCATCATTGGCTCTTCAATATCCTCTACTCTAACACCACAGACCACACCTTTAATCAAAATCCGCGAAGGATTTAATTGGGGGGCTTCTCTAAAGAAAGTCTCAAAGTCTATCTGCTTTTCTAACTGTGATTCTAACTCTTCTTGGCTATAACCTGTCAACCAACAGATAATTTCATCAACTTCGGATTTAGTCCGCCCTTTTTTCTCTACTTTCGCAATATAGAGAGGATAAACTTTTGAAAAACTCATCTTATAAATCTTGTCAGTAGCCATAATTACACCTCTCTCATTATTTTATCTTTTTGCGCCATAATCTTAAGTATTTCTAATCTACTGTGAATTTATCCAGGTGTTTGGCTGCAATTCTCCATATTTAGGACTAAGGATCCAATGATAAGAATAAAAAGTTAAGGATTCTGCTGGAACTCAAACACCACCGTACGCCTGTGTCCTCTATGTTTTCAACTAATAACACAAAAGAACCGTCCCCCTGTGTTGGATAACACAAAAGAACCGTCCCTCTGTGTTCCCCTCTGTGTTGCTCTGTATTGTGTTCTTATAATTTTGCGATTGTTTTACCGTACTCTACTGCCGCTTTTTGCTCATCAACATCCGGGTTCCATAGATTTCTATAGCCTTCGGTTGTAACTTCAAACCCTGCATCTGACATTAGTTCGCTAATAACTTTTACAGATTCACCGCTCCATCCGTAGCAACCAAATGCAGCAGCTTTTTTATTTTTGAACTTAAGTCCCTTAATAAGATGAATAAGACCTGCCACCGAATGCAAGATACTGTTTGAAACAGTTGGCGAGCCAACTACAACTGTTTTTGACTTGAAAACTTCGGTAATTATATCATTATCATCACTCTTAGCAATATTAAAAATTTTCACAGTAACATCTGAATCTGCAAGAGCTATGCCTTCTGCAATTTTTTCTGCCAACGTTTTAGTGCCATTCCACATGGTATCATAAATAATTGTTATTTGATTCTCTTGGTAGTCATTTGCCCATTGAGAGTATTTTTCAATAATCTGCGCAGGATTATCCCTCCAAATAACACCATGACTTGTTGCGATTATATCAATGGGAAGATTTAATGAAATTATTTCATCCAGTTTTTTTCTTAATATTGGATTAAATGGATTCAATATGTTCGCATAGTACTTCATGGATTCATTGAAAAGATTACATTGATCTACCTGGTCATTAAACAGTTTTTCATTGGCAAAATGCTGGCCAAAAGCATCATTGCTGAAAAGTATGTTATCTTTAGTCATATATGTTGCCATGCTGTCCGGCCAGTGTAGCATTCTCATTTCAACAAAAATGAGTTCTTTTCCATTTCCGATATCTATTTTATCTCCAGTTTTTACTACCTGAAAATTCCAGTCTTCATGGTATTGACCTTTCAAAGATTTAGCACCATTTGCTGTGCAATAAATGGGTACATTTGGAATATGTTTCATCAGGACTGGAAGTGCTCCGCTATGGTCAACTTCACCATGGTTTGCGATAACAAAATCGATGCTATCCAAATCAACCTCCTTTGCTAGATTATCAACAAACTCTTCTGCAAAAGGAGTCCAAACCGTATCAATAAGAACAGTTTTCTCTTCTTTAATCAAATATGAATTGTATGTTGAACCATTATGGGTTGATAATTCTTCACCATGAAACTTTCTAAGTTCCCAATCAACTTTACCTAACCAGTACACATTGTTTTTTACATGTTTTTTCATTTACCAACGCCCTCTTTCTTTAGTTATTTAATCTTTTTTTATTTCATACCTTGATTTTTTTCATCAAAGTTTATTATTTACCATCGATTAGTTTACACTGTTAACACTTTTTTACCCTACTAATTCTAAAAATAACAACAACCAATAGAACAATCGATTGTTTGACTATTATTAGATATGATATTTGGTTTTTACAAACAACTATCTATATTTTTAATTTTTCCCATCGACTTTTTGTTAGACAACTTATATGCTCAGTTCTTACATCGTCTATGGCTTTCCAATATACATCTCTTTTTGTATGATGGTATTGAAACCCACATTTTTCTTGCACTCGTTTTGACTTAGTATTTCCATCAAAATAACCACACCAAATTTTATTAAGTTTCAACTCAATAAAACCGTATTCTATTATTTTCCGCGTAGCCTCAGGTACTAGACCTTGCCCCCAATATGGTACACCTATCCAGTAACCAATTTCTCCTTGAGTCTCGGGTAAGTCGAGGTTACTTTCACATCCTATCAATAGGCCAATGCTACCAACTGGCTTACCTGTGCTTTTAAGAACAATTGCATATGTTTCGGGTTCTGACAGTATAGTGCGGATTATTTCACGGCTATTTTCCACACTAGTATGTGGCGGCCATCCAGCTGTCGGTCCCACCCGAGGATCCTTCGCATATTCATAAAGGTCTTCAGCATCGCTCTCTTGCCAGGGACGAAGTATGAGTCTCTCTGTTTCATGCGTCATAGTGTAACACTCCTCATATGTTTACGTATTTATATCATAAATGACAATGTTTTAAATATCAAAATATCTTGATAATCAGAATGAAATTTCATTTCTTTGAATACATAAAACATTGTTGGATTACTTAGTTTACCATATTTATATTTCAGACATCTATAGTTGTTCTCTTAGAACCTTTTTCATAATCTTACCCGTACTATTTTTCGGAAGACTTTGCAAAAATTCTATTTCCCGTGGTATCTTGTAAGAGGCAAGCCTGTCACTTAAAAATTGTATAAGCTCTTTGGAATTGCATTCCTCATCTTCATTCAATACGACAAAAGCTTTTACATATTCACCTCTAAGTTTATCCGGAACTCCAATTACAGCTGCTTCATGTACCTTTGGAAATTGGTATAGTACTTCTTCAATTTCTCTTGGGTAGACATTCAGTCCAGAGACATTAACCATATCTTTTTTTCTATCAACAATATATAAATAGCCCTCTTCATCCATCTTCGCCATATCACCAGTGTGAAGCCATCCACCCTTCAAAGTACGAGCTGTCTCTTCGGGATCATTATAGTATCCAAGCATAATGTTTTCACCCCTAAGGATAAGTTCTCCTACCTCGCCCGTTGGAAGCTCATTTCCCTCTTCATCAACAATTTTGCATTCAATCCCTTTCAATGGTAATCCTATAGAGCCTGGCTTTTGAATACCATATGTCGGATTGAAAGTAGCTGCAGGCGACGCTTCTGTTAGACCATAGCCTTCTATGATGGGAACTTTATAAATCTCTTTTACTTGTTTATAGATTTCTATAGGTAGCGATGAACCACCACATACTCCAATGCGCAACTTGGGAAATGAAATATGTTCCTTGTTAGCTTTAATTATTACGGCATACATAGAAGGAACGCCCATGAAAATTGTAATTTCTTTGGTTCCTAAGGTTTCAATAACCTCTTTGGGCTTGAATGATTCCATTATGGTTATTGTTGACCCCGAATAAAGAGGCATGAGAATACAAGCGGTAAATGCGAAGGCATGAAACATTGGTAATACACACAGATAGCTATCTTCATGGTTAGCATGAAGTCCTGCTCTACACTGTTCTGCATTGACTAATAGATTTTTGTGAGTCAACATAACGGCTTTCTGCTTTCCCGTCGTACCAGAAGTATATAGAAAAGTAGAGACTGCATTTTCGTCGGAAAAACTTTCAAGACCTTCTGTAGAAATCTCTGAAATATGTTGTTCGAATTTTTCATCAATAATAATTATAGTAATTCCAAGTGCTTTTTCGAGCATATCCTGTGTTATATTTGCATACTTCAGAATGTTTTGGTGTACGATCATGTACTTAGCTTCGCAATCATTTACGATATATTGAATTTCACCCATTGTTAGTAACAGATTAATGGGTACAATAATTGCACCGCCTCTTACAGTTCCTAAATAAGAATAAACAAATTCAGGACAGTTTGGACAACTTAGCACAACCCTATCACCGTTTCTAATTCCAAGTTTCTTCAAGTACGCTGCAAAAGCTAATACCTTTTTGTCAAGCTGTTCATAGCTTATACTGTTTTCCTTAAAATTAATTGCTATTCTATTACCTACATAGTTTTTTTTATAAATATCTCCAACCAATTTATTTCACTGCCTCCCGTAAAATTTTTCTAACTTGTAATATCATTTATAGTTTTCACATTCATGAATCATTATAATACATAATAATGAAAAACAGAATACAAATTCCATCTTCTTAATGTTTAATTGATGAGATATCTTGTAAATTGCACCATATATCCAGGTGGCAATCCACTTTATATAAAAAACTAAAAGTTATTACTATATCAAATACAAAGACCCCCATGATTAGATAAAAATCTAAATCACGGGGGCCCCTGTCTTGTACTTATGTGTGTGTTCTGATGTCAACCATGCTGTCAAAAAAAGTGTCTTTTCTTTATGTCCCAATACTCTATGAGTGTTATATCGCTTTTACTTGAGATTTTTTAACTTCATATCCTAGCTTAGTAATTGCATTTTCAATATCATTAATAGATAATTTTTCTTCATCAAAATTCACTTTTACTTTACTTGAATTAAACAATACCTTTAAACTTTCAGTGTCTATTCCATCTAAAGCTTTTACTCCGTTTTCTATCTTTTGCATGCATGATGGACAAGCTAATGTTTCTAATTGAATAGTTGCTTTCTGCATATTTATCTCTCCTTTATATATTAATTATATACCCAGTTATCTTTACTTTAAACTTTCTTGATCAAAAATTCTTAATATTTCAATTTGTACCTAAGGAGCCTCATACCGTTTAATATTACGACCAGTATACTTCCCTCATGTACTAACATACCAATAGACATGTTCATCCATTCACTGAAGAATACGCTGGCAAGTAAGAAGAATACAACCCCAACTGCAATAATGATATTTTGTATCATATTCCTTGATATTACTTTCACTAAGCCCAGCGCATGAGGCAAGCGGCTGAAATCTGAATTCATTAACACGACATCTGAAGTTTCAATAGCTACATCAGTTCCGCCTCCCATGGCAATTCCTATTTGTGCTAATGCTATTGAAGGACTATCATTTACTCCATCCCCCACAAATGCTACTATACGACCTTTAGCCTGTAACTTTTCAATATATGCCGATTTTTCTTCAGGTAACATATGCCCATGAGCTTCTGTTAACCCCAATTCACTTGCAACCAAATCAACTGTTCCTTGGTTGTCGCCTGAAAGAACTACCAGATTTTTAACACCCAACCTTTTTAGCTTTTGAAGGTCTTCTTTTACGCCTGGGCGTATTTGATCTCGAATACCCATTAAAGCTTTCAGTTCACCATCGACCGATGTTAGAACAAGGGAGTTTCCTTTACTTTCGAACCTTGCAATATCAGCACGCATTTCTTCATCTATATGAACGTTTTCTTGTTCCATAAGCGAAACATTACCTACTGCAACCCTGTGTCCATCAACGATAGCTACAATTCCGCCACCTTTTACAACATTGGTGTTTTCAACTGTGTATGTTTCTGTCTTCCCTAAATGTTCTACAATTGCCTTTGCTAATGGATGGTCTGATTCTCCTTCAATACTTGCAAGATATGACAATACTTTATCTATATCATCACCGTTTGTATACATTTTTTTGTCAGCTACTTTGGGGTTACCCACTGTTAGAGTCCCGGTTTTGTCAAAAACAATTGTATCTACTCTACTAAAGTCTTGAATTACTTCACTGCCCTTTAACAAAACACCGTACCTAGCACCATTTCCAATGCCTGCAACATTTGATACTGGTACTCCTATTACTAATGCTCCTGGACATCCTAAAACTAATATTGTAATTGCAAGCTCAACATTTTTGGAAATTAACCACACAATAAAAGATAAAATTAAAACTGCTGGAGTGTAGTATTTTGAAAATCTATCGATAAAGCGTTCTGCTTCTGATTTTGAATCTTGAGCTTCTTCAACCAGCTCAATAATTTTTCCAAAAGTAGTATCCTCTCCCACACGGTCAGCAACTATTTGAATAGTTCCATTTTCCAAAATAGTTCCAGCATATACCTTAGCGTCTTTTCTTTTTCCCACTGGCACTGACTCGCCTGTGATGCTTGCTTCATTAATATGTCCTTCACCCGTCAACACAGTGCCATCAACAGGTACCTTTGACCCAGTTTTAACAAGCAAAATATCGCCTACATCCACTTCATCCACTTCAACTTCTTCAAACTCACCGTTTTCCATTTGCTTCAAGGCACTCTCAGGGGCCATTTCAGTTAACTCTTTAATTGCAGAGCGTGTTTTATTCAATGTTCGTTGCTCCAAATAGGCTCCAAACAAGAATAAAAATGTAACAATAGCCGATTCTTCAAAGTTTCTAAGCAAAAACGCACCAATTACAGCTATGGTAACTAAAACATCAATGCTGACTACCTTTACTCTCAGTGCCTGATATGCTTGTATGGCGATGGGTATGACACCAATAATTGATGCAATAACCAGCCCTCCAACAAATATCTCTGTGTTCTTAAAGAGGAACTTACTAATAAATGCAATTACAAGCAAAATTCCACTTATTAAAGTTATTTGATTCTTCTTACCTAATATAAATCTCTGCAATTTAGCCAACCTCCTCCACCACCCCTAAATCTACTAGAGAACGCATCCAAAAACCGTCCTTAAGACTCCAACTTCAGAGCGTGTTTTTAGCAATTAGTTTAAGCCTGGTAAGCCTTATCCAATTCAGCTAATATGTTATATACTGCTTCATAACTTTCACATACATCAGCTGGAATTGTATAGTTGTTTGTTACCTTTCGTAGTTTAGCAAAATCTTCACTCAGTTCAGCTTTTTCTTTTCCTGCTTCATTTACCTTCTTTACAATATCGTCATATATTTCACGTACTTCGTGAAACTCCGGATGGGTACCACCATGTACTCTTGCAACAATTGGTACATATAGTTCCAATGTTTTATTTGCTTCAGAAAATGTTATATTCTTTGACATATTTTCTCCTCACTTTCTTTTTTTTTATTATTATGTATTTTTGATGTTTTTATTTTACCAAGAGGAAAAAGAATAGTAATTGATCTTGATCAATTATTTCAAGTCTTTCATCATTGAAAGTTATCCTTGAACAGGATAGAATAAATTAGAGGTGACATTTATAATGACAGAATTGTTTTTCGAAAAGCTTTCATGATTTTCACGTCTAAGCCAACCATGTACTATATCTATTCCGTTCAGACAAGGACAATTAACAGATGTTGGAATGTTGTCTATAGAAGATGAGGGGAAAAAACTTCCAACTCAAAAATCCATCCTTTCAACATG
>JAAYPS010000106.1 GCA_012519655.1 Clostridiaceae bacterium
AAATAGTTTTGTAAGCATGTAAGGAGCAGTGATTCCAACATGAAGTACTTCATTGAAATCTTCATACCCACAACCTGACAATATTCCTTTATTACTTATCATGGCATTGTTTATTAGATAATCAATATGTCCATAATGTTCAATGACTTTATTAGCAAAATCCTTAAGTGTTTGTTCCTTAGCTATATTTCCAAAGAAAAACAGAGCTTCACCGCCATTTTCTATTATACTGTTTTTTGTATCTTCTCCTGCTGTGCGGTTCATGTCTATAAACGCAACCTTAGCTCCTGCTTTAGCAAATTCTTGTGTAACACTTTTCCCTATCCCAAGAGCTCCACCAGTAACTACAGCTACCTTATCCTTGAACATTTTAAATGCCTCCTTGATTTAAAAATAATTTAGTTATTAATATTCTACAATAGAATATGGTTTTCATATATAATTAAGATTGAAAATAATATTAAGGATGGACAGTAAATGTGTATACACATAAACATTATCCTAATTTATTAAGAAAGGGGCTTTTAATTTGAAAGTTATTTTGGTAAATGGTAGTCCACATGCGAAAGGATGTACGTATACAGCTTTGAAAGAGGTTGAAAAAGCATTACAAGGAAATGGGATTGAAACCGAGATAATGCAATTGGGTGTAAAACCTATATCTGCATGCATTGCTTGCGGCAAATGTGATGAAACGGGTAGATGCTTTATTGATGATCAGGTAAATGTTTTATTGAGTAAGCTGCATGAGACAGATGGTTATGTCTTTGGGTCACCTGTTCATTTTGCAGCTGCTTCAGGTCAGTTAGCTTCTTTTTTACATAGAGTTTTTTACCGAAGAGGCAGATTGTTCAGAGGGAAGGTTGGAGCTGCAGTTGTTAGCTGCCGTAGGGGTGGTGCTGCTTCTGCTTTTGATCAAATAAACAAATATTTCACAATAAGTGGTATGCCCGTTGTTTCATCATATTATTGGAATCAAGTTCATGGAAATACTCCAGAGGAAGTAATGAAAGATGAGGAAGGTATGCAAATCATGCGAACTCTTGGAAATAATATGGCTTGGTTGCTTAAATGTATAGAGGCAGGGAAGGAGAAAGGAATAATCATACCAGAACCCGAAAAAGCTATAAAGACAAACTTTATACGCTAAGACTTGGATTATAAGTACTCAGTACTACGCTTAGTACACATCAAAGCGATAGTTAAGTTACTTAATTGGTCACCATATGTCATATGTGCGGACATTATCATAATTAGGCGTAAAGCTCCTAGTTTTAACTATGGGGATATCAGCCTGTGTTATTTAAGAAAAGATTTAGTTACCATCTTTTCGGTATGCCGGGACAATAGGATCTTATTTTTGCAGCGCGAGCAGATACAAAACATCCACATATTCTACAAAGACCGTTAAAAAAGTTTGAGCATTCTAAACATAATTCTAATCGCTCTTTATAAAGCCTTTCACCGGTTCTTTCTTCCGGTGAAAGGCAATCAATATATTCCTCAATATTTTTTTGCAGTTGTTCTTTTTCTATTTTGCTAAACATGCAAGTTCTACAATTGCTATCCATTGGTTTACTCCATAGTTTTTCTACATTCATGACAAGGGCAGAATTACATTATAATGCTATATCATTCCACAATGAAGATAGATATCCGTATACATTTAATGGTAAAGGATTACTCCAAAGTGATACCAATTACACTTACTGGAGGGATTTCTAATGTTAGACCCTCTTGAGTAAGCGATATATTTGCGAAGTCTTTCGGCTTAACCATTTCTGGTGCATCAAATGTGTTATGTTCTTCCATTTGGCCTGTTAATATGCGAGCCTTGATGTTATTGGCTTTTTTACCCACGATTTCGGTTTCTATTTTGTAACTTTCATTAATAGAAAGGTTACATAGGGTAATATGTATTTTTCCCTCAGAATTAATTGATACCGATTCATGAAGGTTTGGAACTGAGTTTTTGCCTGTACCTATCATTTGGGTTTCTATATAGCTGTCAAGTAATTGTGCATCCTGGTGCTCTTTATACATTTCAAACACATGATATGTCGGTGTAAGAAGCATTTTTTCGCCTTCTGTTAAAACAACTGCTTGAAGAACATTCACCGTTTGTGCAATATTTGCCATAACAACTGTATCGCTGTGTTTGTTAAATATGTTCAGGTTTATTCCGGCAACAAGGGCATCTCGCATAGTGTTCTGTTGATATAAGAATCCCGGATTTGTTCCAGGCTCTACATCATGCCAAGTTCCCCATTCATCTACAATTAAACCTATATTGTTGTCAGGAGCATATCTTTTAATTATTTCGCTATGTCTTGTAACCAGTTCATCCATCCTTAGAGTTTTGAAAAGTGTTGTGTACCATTCATCTTCTGTGAACTTAGTGGCACTTCCCTTAGCATCCCAAGTGGGACCTGTAACGGTATAATAATGGAGGGTTAGGGCATCCATAAATCTACCCGCAAGCTTCACAAGTGTTTCGGTCCAGTTATAATCACCACTGTTGGGACCGCATGCAATTTTGTAAATTTTATTTTCTCCAAAACTTCTGACATAAGTTTGGTATCTTCTGTACATGTCGGCATAAAATTCAGCCCTCATGTTGCCGCCGCATCCCCAGTTTTCATTACCTATGCCAAAATATTTCAGTCTATAAGGTTCTTTCCTACCGTTTTTCTCTCTTAATTCAGCCATTGGAGATACACCATCAAAAGTCATATACTCCACCCAGTCTTGCATTTCTTGAACAGAGCCACTGCCAAGGTTTCCGTTAACGTATGGTTCGCATTCAAGTTGCCTGCATAGCTCCATAAACTCATCTGTCCCAAAGCTGTTATCTTCAACAACTCCACCCCAGTGAGTATTAATCATTCTTTTTCTTTTTTCTTTTGGACCAATTCCATCCATCCAATGATATTCATCTGCAAAACACCCACCAGGCCAGCGCAGGACCGGGATTTTAATATTTTTTAAAGCCTCGACTACATCATTCCTCATTCCATTTGTATTTGGAATAGGGGAGTCATCACCAACATATAGTCCCTCATAAATGCACCTCCCAAGGTGTTCTGAAAAATGACCATAAATCTCTTTGCTTATTTTACTTTTTTTGTTTAAGGTATTGATAACATACTTAGCCATGCACCTTTTGCCTCCTTATTTTATAAATAATCCCGATATATTCGGGACGTATAGTAGATTAGTATATAAATCATGTCATAAACCCGCAACAATTAAAAAAATGGTAAGGAAGGCGGGTGGAACTATGTCCAATGACAGGTGTGTGATAGAATTTCAATAGAATGTGAAGCATTTATGAATAATATGAACTTATATGTATAATATCACCAAAATATCGTTAATGTCAATGTTAATCAAGTAGGTATCTTGCTATGTTAAATATTTGGTTCCACGGTTCAATATGCTGTGTTAAGTAAGAGGGGTCGTAAAAGCGAATTGACTGGAGTGTGAGCGTTTATCCCAAATGGTTACATATTGTAAAAATGTTTTGACTAAGTATTTAACCTTAGGTAATATATACTAAAGTATTATAATTAAGCATAAAATTACCTACATTAAGATATACGAAACATGGAGGATACAAAAATGTCACGGAATGCAGAACATGTAATAATTCCAAAAGATTATAAATCGCCATTATCAGTTATCGAAACTGAAAAAGCCATTAAGCTATTAAAAGATTTTTTCGAGGATGAGCTTGCTAAGAAGCTCAATCTTATAAGGGTTTCGGCACCTCTATTTGTTAGATATGAATCGGGCTTGAACGACAACCTTGATGGCATAGAAAGACCAGTTTCATTTGACATTAAATGTATTAATGCAGATGTCGAAATAGTTCATTCTCTTGCTAAGTGGAAGAGAATGGCTCTTAAAAAATATGGTTTTGAAATTGGTCAAGGGCTTTATACTGATATGAATGCAATAAGAAGAGATGATCAGATGGATAATTTTCATTCAATATATGTTGACCAATGGGATTGGGAAAAGGTTATTGAAAAATCAGATAGAAATAAAGAGTATCTTAAAGCATTTGTAAGCAGTATTTTTGAAGTTTTCAAAAGTGCAGAGGATTTTATATGTGATAGGTATCCCCACACTTCACGGAAACTACCTGACGAAATTTTCTTTATAACATCACAGGAACTTGAAGACCTATATCCGGATTTGAATCCCGAGCAGCGTGAATATGAGATTGCTAAAGAGAAGAAGGCTGTTTTTATTATGGAGATTGGTGATGTGTTAAAATCAGGAAAACCACATGGCGGAAGAGCTCCAGACTATGATGATTGGCATTTGAATGGTGACATTATATTTTGGTACCCTCTATTGAATAAAGCTATTGAATTGTCTTCTATGGGAATAAGAGTGGATGAAAAATCCCTTTGCGAACAACTACTTAAAGCAAATTGCTTGGAACGCAAAAATTATGATTTTCATAGAGATTTGTTAGATGGGAAACTACCTTACACAGTGGGTGGTGGTATAGGTCAATCGAGATTGTGCATGTTTTTCCTTGAAAAGGCACATATTGGAGAGGTACAAGCATCGGTATGGGATGAAGCGACACTGACAAAATGTGAAGAGGCGGGGGTTCAACTGCTATAGTATTATATAGTGTTCATGTATATACATAACCACTACATATTGTTACAGTGGATCTTAAATATTTAATAGCAAAAATACACAAATAAAAAGGTGAATTTTCTTAATTCACCTTTTTTGTTTCCTACGTGATCACCATTTGCATATTTACGTAATCTTTGGAAAAAATATTAATGGTGATAATTGTGGAAAAAAATACAAAGAAACACATATTTAAAAAAGCTAAAAGCTTTGAAGGAAAAACCAAAGATGAAAAGAATACTAATAACAGCGGTAAACTTACTAAATCTTTGAATAGAAACATTACAATATTTCAAAGTAGTTTTTCAAATGATGATACAGTTATTTTTAGAAAATTTCAGAACCAATATTCAGACAAGATCAAATGCTGCATTATTATTATTGAAGGAATGACAGATATTGAGCACATTAACAGGCGAGTTATTGAACCCCTGCAAAATCAAGTTTTTCAGCGTCCGAAGTCATCTGTAAATTTAGTTGATGAGGTGCAGAATAAGGTTTTGCCTGTAAACGATGTAAGACAGTCAACTCGCCTTAATGAGATGATTAAAGCAGTTTGCTATGGTGATACTGTTTTGCTTCTGGATGGGTGTGATGTGGCACTAATAATTTCCTCAAGGGGATGGGAGAGTAGACCCATCAGCGAGCCTGAATCAGGGAAGGTTGTACGTGGCCCACGCGAAGGCTTTACAGAGAGTATCATAAAAAATGTTTCGTTAATAAGGCGTAAAATAAAAAATCCAAATTTAAAATTTAAACTCATGGAGCTTGGAAAGCAGACACATACTGCCATTTGTATAACGTATATAGAAGGAATTGCTCTAGATAGTATCTTAACAGAATTAGAGCAAAGGCTTAATAGAATTGATATAGATGGTATTTTAGATTCTGGATATGTCCAGGAATTAATTCAAGATGAACCATTATCACCATTTCCTACTGTTGGTAGTAGTGAAAGGCCTGATGTGGTAGTAGCAAAGATGCTTGAGGGTAGAGTAGCCATAATTGTGGATGGCAGCCCATTTGTATTAACTGTGCCACACATTTTGGTTGAGAGCATACAAATAAATGAGGACTACTATAATCATTTTCTTTTTGGAAGCTTCAATCGATTTCTACGAGCAGCTTCGGCAATAGCTACTATAAGTATTCCTGCTGTTTATCTTGCAATAGTGACATATCACCAGGAAATGATTCCAACTCAGCTTCTAATTTCAATTTCAGCCTCTCTTGAGGGAGTGCCACTACCGACTTCTTTATCATTAATAATTATGATGTTAATATTTGATATTTTACGGGAAGCGGGTACAAGAATGCCCACTGCTATTGGTCAGGCTGTTAATATTGTCGGAACATTAGTACTCGGTCAGGCAGCTGTTGATGCACACCTTGTAAGTTCCCCTGTAATTATCGTTACAGCAATTAGTGGTATTACAACATTCATGCATCCAACCATGATTGAAAGTGTAGTAATATTAAGACTTGTTTTGATTATTGCCGCTTCGTTTTTAGGGATATATGGTTATCTCATAGGAGTTATTCTGATTTTATTACATTTATTGTCAATACGCTCTTTTGGAGTTCCATACATGATGGGTCTGACAAGATTAGAAGAACACGATGGTCAGGATTCTTGGATACGTGCTCCTTGGTGGTCAATGACGCTAAGACCAAAGATAATTGGCGCAAGAAACCAGATAAGACAAACTTCAAGACATAATAGGTGAAGATGATGACAATAAAGAAATCTATTACTGTGTTACTTCTAATTAGTATGATTTTCACTTTGACTTCATGTTGGAATTACAAAGAAGTCAACCAGTTAAACATTGTTGTCGGAGCTGCAATAGACAAGGGCGAATCGAATAATTATATGCTTACTGTAGAGTTGATACATGTTAAAGGAAATGCAGATGTGAACGTATCTTCTGAAGTGATGTCCATCGAAGGCGACACATTATTAGATGCAGTAAGAAGATTTAATTCTATAACGGGTAAAAGAGCCTATTGGGCTCATATTCGGGTTGTGATTGTATGTGAAGACATAGCCAGTGAGGATTTATCTAGGGTGCTCGGTTTTTTTGTAGAGGATGCTGAAACAAGAAGTGATGTTTTTATTGTTATATCTAGGGAGTGTAAAGCAAAAGATATTTTAAATGCTGATTTGTTCATGGAAAATGTAGTAGCTGAAACTATTAACCGAAGTCTCAAAAACAGTAAAGTACTATCGGAGTTTCAACAGGCCTCGACTTTTTCAGTCAGTAAAGAATTAAAGACGAACAAAAAATCTGTTACCATCCCCACAATATCTTTATTACCTATGGATGATAAAAAAGCTACATTTATTAATGGAACAGCCATTTTCAAGGATAACAAACTTACTGCTTTTATAGATGGAAGTGAAACAAAAACAATGCTGTTCTTAAAAAACGATATAGAAAGCGGCGTAATAGTAACAAAATACAATGATCGTAATATTACACTTGAGATTTTGGATAACACTACAAGGATAAAAACGAGGATTGATAATGATGTTATGACAGTTAACGTTTTAGTTGACACACAGGCAGCTATAAATGAGGTAGAGCGGGATATTGATTTTAGTGATATAGATATTATAAAAGATATAGAGAAGTTAAGCGAAATACAGTTAGTGGAGAGTATGGAAGGAGTTATTGACAAAGCAAAACACTATGGCACTGATATTTTTGGCTTCACTCAAAAACTTTATGAGAATCATCCTAAAAAATTCAGGCAAATAGAAAATCTTGGTGAAGTGGAGTTTAGGAACATAAATGTAGATATTTCTGTTAAGGTGAGAATACTTAACTCTGGAGAGGTAAGTAAATTGTAGGTAGGATATTATGTTGGTTTTTGTAATCTTAGGTTATGCATTACTGAGTATATATGAATTTTTTCCTTTGTATAAAGAAAATAAACAAAAAGAATTCTACGTTAATTTAGTATTAGGTATAATTTCATTTACAATGGCTATTTTAATAAGTTTGAGGATTAATATACCTAGTCCTGCAGAAGCAATCAAAATAGTAATTAATTATATATTAAAGGCTTTTGCGATGTAAACTTTATATAAAGTTGCTGTACAATATGTGACGACTTACTTTTATGCATACCCTTGATGGATTGTACAGTGTAACCCAATTATTTAACATCGAAAATAGCTATAGCAAAGTAGGTAAAAATGATCAGAGAAAGAATTACTGACAAGGAAGCAACATGCCTGTTGATTTTATTTTTGTTAGGTAGTTCAATCCTAGTTGGGATTGGAGTGAGAGCTAAGAATGATGCATGGTTAGCAGGAATTTTAGGAGTTGTTTTTTTTATTCCATTCGCGCTAATCTACGCTAGAATTCAAAGTATATTCCATGGGAGAGATATTTTTGAAATAACTATTCTACTTTATGGAAAAGTATTTGGTAGAATACTTATAATAATTTTTTCATGGTATTCATTTCATCTTGGGGCGTTGGTATTAAGAAATTTTTGTGAATTTGTACATGTGGAATCATTTCCGGAAACACCGTTAATTGTTATAACACTTTGTTTTATTACTATTAATATTGCAGCTGCACGTTCAGGTATTGAAGTAATAGCTAGGATAGCGACTTTTTGTTTGCCAGTGGTAATAATTCTTTTTCTCTTAATGGAGATACTTTCCATAAGCACGATGGATTTTAATAATATAAAACCAATCTTGGGTAATGGTTTTTCTAAGGTAGCTGATGTGGGCTTTTCTTCGTTTTCTTTTCCCTTTGCTGAATCTGTTATATTATTAGGAGTCTTTTATACTTTAAAAAAGCGAGAATCAGCAGTAAAAGTTTATATGAAAGGAGTATTGGCTGCAGGTATTGTTCTTATTACATTAACATTGGTGAATATATTTGTCCTTGGAAATATGATAGAAGATTACTACTTCCCGTCCTATGCGTCTTTTAGTTTCATCAAAGTAGGTGATTTCATACAGAGAATGGAAGGTACAATTGCAATTTCATATGTGTTGACAAGTTTTATTAAATCAAGTATATGTCTATTTGTTGCATGCAAAGGAATAGCAGCAGTATTTAATCTGAATCATTACAAGTTTATTGTCATTCAAACTGGTCTTATCATGGCATATTTTTCATTGATACTCTATGACAATATTGAAGAGATGGTAGATTGGTTTCAGAACATATATCAGTTCTATGCAATACCATTTCAGATTATATTTCCTTTGTTTATCTGGGTTTGTGCTGAGATAAGAAATCGCTCAGAAAAAAGAGACCAAAGCGGGAAAGGAAAGAAGGGTGTGTAGATAAAACCACACACCCCTTGGCTGCTAAAGGACAGCCACCTCAATTACAATCTTCATTCAGACCACTCCTTTCATAAAGGATGTCAGCTTCCGGACGCTGCATGCACTAAAGCACTTTGTGCATCTGTATAAATTATATAACTACGAATTTAAGCATATCAAGCTACTGTTTAACTATAATTAAAGTAGCTTATTTATGGAATTAATGCTTCATTCCTATTTTATTGTTTCGCGAATAATATCATCAATGATACTATCGTGTTTTGAAATAGGTTTTATACGCAGTTTAAAATTGATTTTATTTTCATTTAGTCTATATTTGTCTATAAGCTTTGGACCACAGCTGTTAGAACCCAATCCACTCATTTTATAATCTAAATGTATAATTGTTTCAGGTTTCTTTTCAAGCTCATAAGGGTGTTTTGCATCTGTCAGGTTTTCAGGCGTGTAATGTGATGCATTGAATGAAAAATCATCCATGCCAATAAATAAAAGTCCCATGCCAAATGAGTTTGTAACACATGCCCATTCTGTCTTATAGTGGCTGCCATTTTCCTGAGGATACAAATAGTCTTCATGCATATTTGAAACTGTGGTTTCAAACCTTCCTTTATATGTGCTTCTATGTTTATCAACATAGCTTTCATGTGGTCCATAACCAAAGAACTCAACATGTTCATTGCCTTGAGGCATTACCAGCTTTAATCCAAACCTTGGAAGGGTAGGTAAGCCTTCTCGCACGTCCACTTGTGTTTCTAAGAATATATCTCCACTGCCCCATATTGTCCAGGTTGCAATACCTTTTATAACGGGTTTTCGAGAATAAAAACCAAGTGAGTATTTGCTTTGAAGTATAATTGAATTTTCATTTTGACTAATTATACTAGCTTCATATGTATGAGTCTTGAGACGATCATAGCCATGACGGAGCCAATCGTTTTTCTCGTTCCTGTCATTATCAGTTGGTGCACGCCACACTGTGAACGAAGGTTTCTCACACAACAAATTCAGACCTGCATTTTGCAATTTCGTAAAATACCCATAAATTAAGCTGAATTCATATTCGAAGTCACGTCCTGTGATTAATACATTTTTTTGATCCTTTGATATGCTTATAAAGTTTGGTGCCTCAACTATGATATTTTTCAAAGGCTTTATTGGAAGTTCGAATTGTGAGAAAGCCACTTCATGTCCTTTTGCAGCCCAAACTGTATCTACCAGCAAAGTGTAGGACACTCGGACATAGTAACTACCATCTGCATCTTCCGGGTATTCATATGGAATTGTTACTGTTTTAGATTTTTGTGGAGCGATCGAAAGCTCATCAATAATACCAAAATCAACAACCACACCGTTTTTCTCAAGATACCAGTTCAAACATAAATGAGATAAGTCGGTGAAATCATAAAGATTTGTGATTTTAAATTTGCCTTCTTGAAGATTCACAGCCTTTGTTCGTACTGGAGATATAACATTTTTAAGCTCTAAAAGACCGGTATGTACAGTTCTGTCGGGGTAAACAAGTCCGTCGGTGCAGAAATTACCGTCATTGGGTTCATCACCAAAATCGCCACCATAAGCGTAATACTCAATTCCATCTGCGTTTTTGGTTTTTATTGCA
Organism: Clostridiaceae bacterium; assembly: GCA_012519655.1. Lineage (GTDB taxonomy): Bacteria > Bacillota > Clostridia > DSM-8532 > DSM-8532 > Thermoclostridium. The sequence goes on from JAAYPS010000106.1 coordinate 10,596, forward strand.
TGATCAGTCCATTCCCAGACAAAACCTCCTGAAAGGCGTGGGTATTTATAAATAATGTCCCAATAATCTTGTAAATCCCCAGGACCATTGCCCATAGCATGCGAGTATTCGCAAAGTACGTGAGGTCTCTTTTCATCCTTTAATTTAGGGAATACATTTTCAAGCCAATCTACACTTGCATACATGTTACTGTAAACATCAAGAATAGAATTGTTTGAGTCTTCTTTTAAAACACCTGCATTGAAAGCTCCCTCATAATGAATAAGGCGGCTATTGTCACGGTTTTTTGTCCATTCCGCCATTTTTCTGTGATTAGGACCAAACCCCGATTCATTACCGAGAGACCACATAACAATGCAAGGATGGTTCTTGTCCCGTTCTACCATACGCTGCATTCTATCTAGAAAAGCTTCGGTAAAAGTAGGATCCTTTGAAAATATGCTGAAATCTCCTGCTTGCTCTGCACCATGTGACTCCAGATCGGCTTCATCTATTACGTAGAAGCCCAATTCATTACAATACTCTAAAAATCTTGGATCGTTCGGATAATGCGCTGTTCTTATAGCGTTTATATTGTGCCTTTTCATTATTAAAAGATCGTTTATCATATGATCAACAGGAATGGCGTGTCCTAGTTCAGGATGAGAATCGTGCCTGTTAACGCCCTTAAATTTTATTGGTTTTCCATTAATATGTATTACAGAATTAATAATTTCTGTTTTAATAAATCCAAACTTTTGCACAATTACTTCGTTGTTGTAATAAAGGATTAATTCATACAAATTAGGGGTTTCTGCACTCCAAAGATCAGGGTTTTCAACTGTAAAATTAAAGCAATCATTTTTAGAAAGGCTCATAGTTTTATCAAATATGGTGGTACCATGGATGTCTTTTGCTACCGCCCTGAGAGAAAATGCATTTGTTGACGTAGCATTTTGAACTTTAAAATCAATATCACATTGAACTTCAGCCTTTGCAAAGTCATCGTCAATTGCGGTTTTTACAAAGAAGTCTCTGACATGAGAGGTGTCTCTATATAATAGATAGACATCTCTGAAAATACCTGAATGCCTCCACATGTCCTGATCTTCAAGGTAACTGCCATCACACCACTTTAGTACCATAACGGCTATACGGTTTTTACCCGGCTTTAAATGAGGTGTAATCAAGAACTCTGAAGTCATACGGCTTACTTGGCTATATCCAACTTCAACGCCGTTAACCCAAACATAGAAACATGAGTTAACACCTTCGAAAAGCAAATAAATATCCTTTTCATTAATGTTTTCATCCACGTGAAAATCACGAATGTAAATGCCCGCTGGGTTTTCATTCGGTACATAGGGTGGGTCACAAGTATATGGATATGCAGTGTTTGTATAGTTGGGAATGTCATACCCATGTAATTGCCAGCTCGATGGAACAGGAATGCTATCATAGTCAGCTAAAGCATTATCTTCTGCATAAAAATCTCCTTCAACTTCATATACACTTGGATAATATTTGAAGTTCCATATCCCATTTAGAGATTGGTAATAACGGGATGTGCCACGAACACCTTTACGAGCGTTGTTGTATGACTCAAAGGGAATAAAATATGATCGTGGTTCTTCACAATTTACATGTAGTACAGAAGGGTTCTCCCAATGTTTTTGAATAGGTAACATTAATAATACACCTCCAGAGCAGATTATTTAAGTAGAATTTTAAAGAAATACATGCCTTAATAGTATAATAATTGGAAGGATTGTGCAAGAGATCCTGGAACAAAGGCTTTTGTGATGAACCAAATGCCAAACAAAGGCTTTTGCGATGAACGATAATGTTATTTAGCTGTAAAATATGTGGTGAGGTATTAACAAACAACACAATTGGATTTTATTATTTTAATTCATTTGAAGATGTTTGAGCCATCTTTCTAAATTGAAAAAATCGTTCAACAATATCTGGATTTTCTGATATAAATCCATTAAACAGTTCAATGTTTGAAAGGGTTTTTGGACTAATATAATGCTCTATTAATTCTGTTTCAATTAGTGGATTTTCGCCGCCACCAATAAATTGTAAGAAATTCTCGATAATATTATGCCTTTTATAAAGAAACTCACCAGCATTTTTCCCTTTTTCGGTAAGAATAATGATACCATATTTTTCATAATCTACATAGCCAAAGCGACTAAGCTTTTGAACCATTTTAGTGGTAGACGATGGATGAACGTTTAGAAGTTGCGACAGTGTATTCGTACGCAGAAGCCCTACTTCTAAAGTATATCGATATATCATTTCAAGGTAATCTTCCATGGCGGTTGTTAAATTGCGATTGTTTTTTTGAACCAATTGGTATCCACGCACTGTACGAAATTTCTTAGATTCATCCAATGGAACATCCTCCTTGTAAACACAGAAACTTTGTGTTTTTACAAATATATGCGTCACCAACTAATATTATGGTTCATAAATTGGTCTTAGGCAAAAGATTTTGTTGCCACCAAAATAAATTAGGTAGGTGTAATAGATGAAGGATTTTACTTTAATACCACTATGTCAACTCCCGATGGGTAGAAAAGGTAGGGTCATAAAGATAAGTACAAAAGGAAAAGAGAGGCGAAGGCTTCTCGATCTGGGTCTGGTGTCAAATACAAATGTTGTTGCACTGCAAAAAAGTCCATCAGGTGATCCTACCGCATATCAGATCAGAGGGGCGGTAATAGCGTTAAGGGAAGAAGATGCTTTTAACGTTCTTATAGAGTTATAAGAGGGGGTCATTATATGGGCTTAACAGTAAATTCAACTGGGAAAAATATAGTAAGCGACTTTAATAATTTTGTAGTTAAAACCCAGGATGAATTTTTAGTCTCGCTTGCTGGGAATCCCAATGTGGGGAAAAGTACTGTCTTTAATTGTCTGACTGGATTAAATCAGCATACGGGTAACTGGCCAGGGAAAACCGTTGTAAATGCTCAGGGAAGATTTAAATACAAAGGTGAGAAATTCCTGTTAGTTGATGTTCCAGGGACATATTCTATGATGTCTAACTCTGTGGAGGAACAGATTGCAAGAAACTTCATTTGCTTTGGAAATCCGGATGTAACTGTGGTTGTAGCTGATGCCACTTGTCTTGAACGGAATTTAAATCTTGTGTTACAAATATTGGAGCTTACATCCTCTGTGGTTGTTTGTGTCAATTTGATGGATGAAGCAAAAAAAAAGAGGATAAAAATAGATATGGATTCTCTGTCAAAGAGCCTCGGTGTTCCAGTTGTGGGGGTAAGTGCAAGAAAAAAAGAAGGGCTCAATGAGTTAATGGAAAGTGTTTATAAAATTGCTTGTGGAGAAGTAGAAACCAACCCCATAAAGGTGAACTATGATCCCATTATCGAACAGTCGGTTAAAAATATTGAGGAATATGTAAATGCCGATTTGCACCAGAACAATACTAGATGGGTGTGCTTAAAACTACTTGAAGGAGATCTATCAATTATTAATGATATTAAAGAAAATATGGCTCTTAACCTAGATGGTAATATACAGCTTAAAGAAACTTTGCAAAAAGAAAAGGAATGGTTAAAAAGAAATGGGATGGATGAAGATAGTTTTCGTGACATTATAGTATCCAATATAGTCAGTCATGCCGAGAATATCGCAAAAAAAGCAGTTCGCTATGAAAATAGTGAATATAACACTAAAGACAGGATCATAGATAAAATAGTTATGTCAAAGATATTTGGTATACCTATTATGATAATGTTATTAGGGACTATATTTTGGATTACAATAGTTGGTGCTAATTATCCATCTGAAGTACTAGCGTCGGGTTTTTCATGGCTAGAAGAAGTGTTTTCAAGATTACTGTTGTCCATAAAAACACCAACTTGGCTACATGACATGCTGGCATTAGGTATGTTCCGTACACTTTCATGGGTTGTGTCAGTAATGCTTCCACCAATGGCCATTTTCTTTCCACTTTTTACATTGCTCGAGGATTTAGGATACCTTCCCAGAGTGGCATTTAATCTTGATTATTTTTTTAGAAAATCATGTACTCACGGCAAGCAATCATTAACAATGTGTATGGGATTTGGATGTAATGCTGCTGGTGTGATAGGATGCAGAATTATTGATTCACCAAGAGAGCGGCTCATAGCCATAATTACAAACAACTTTGTTCCTTGTAACGGACGCTTCCCAATATTGATTGCTATAGCAACTGTTTTCTTTTTCGGAATGAAAGGAACAGTAGAAGGTATTTTACCTACAATTGTAGTAACAGGTATTGTTGTTCTTGGGGTATACATGACTTTTGTTATATCAAAATTATTATCAAAGACAATTCTAAAGGGTGTTCCTTCATCATTTACGTTAGAGTTGCCACCATATAGAAAGCCCCAAATTGGCAAAATAATAGTAAGATCTATATTTGACAGGACGCTTTTTGTATTGGGTAGAGCTGTCGTGATCGCGGTACCTGCAGGAATTATCCTTTGGATCATGGCAAATATTCACGTAAGCGGGTTAAACCTTCTAAGTCATTGTGCAGCCTTTCTTAACCCATTTGCTCAAATTATCGGAATGGACGGGTACATACTAATGGCATTCATACTTGGTTTACCCGCCAATGAAATAGTAGTTCCTATAATATTGATGAGTTATATGTCAGCAGGTAATATGCTTGAATATGAAAGTTTAACTCAATTAGGCACAATACTTACATCTAATGGATGGACTTGGCTGACAGCATTATGTGTGATGATTTTTACATTGATGCATTTTCCTTGCGGGACAACTTTGTGGACAATACAAAAGGAAACTAAGGATATCCGTTGGACATTAGTAGCTTTTCTTCTCCCCACCATTACCGGAATAGTAATGTGCTTTGCGATTACATCAATTGCACGCATTTTTGGACTTGCATAGCGTTAATAAAAAAGCAACCACAGAGTACTCATTAAAGTGTACAGATATATAGGATATTACGGTAACCAAATAACTTTTTTTCGCATAGGATATACCAGTTAAACTGTGTGAGGTGATTTAGATGAGTGGCTGTGATAATAGAGGTTTATTTGGCTTTGGTGGCTGGGAATGGATAATTATTATTGTTCTTTTAGTAATACTTTTCTGTCCCGATATTTTCAGTCCCAACTGTAAGTTCGACAAATGTTGTTAAAATTTAATCGGGAATATTAAGTGGTCCTCCTGCTTTAATATCAGCATAAACAAATAAATATTCCAATATAATCGTAAATTAGAATGCCCCGTGAAAACGGGGCGAATTTTTGTTCAAATCTTATTCTCTTTTTTTCTTTGGAATAATCTCAATCCAGTACCCATCAGGATCACAAATAAAGTAAATGCCCATACCCTTGTTTTCATAACATATGACATCATTTTTTTTATGAAGCTCGTATGCGGCTTGCATGTCATCAACTTCTAAAGCTAAATGGATTTCATTATCTCCTAAGTTGTATGGTTCTTTTCGATCACGAAGGTATGTCAACTCTAAACGATGATTTGTTACACCATCTCCTAAGAATACTAATATAAACTCTCCGTGTTCTGGCGCACTTCTACGTGTTTCTTTGAGTCCAAGATTTTCTTCGTAGAAACGTATACTTTTTTCCAAATCCATAACATTAATATTGTTGTGACTAAATGTAAACTGCATGAATATACCTCCAAAATATAAATTGCCTTGATTTTCATAAGACAATTATATTTTACCATGAAACAATATAAAATCATACCTAAGAGATTGTGCTTTTGAGTCTGCATAGCATAATTATTTGTAAATTAGTGCTATAATTTCCTTTATATTTATGATATGATGATAAGAAAGCGTTGTGTAGGGAACAGGGTTGAATACGCTCTGTGCCATAACCCTTAAGGCATTAATGAAACAATCAATTAAATGGAGGTAAAAGTATGTTTACCGTATTAAAACTAAAACCCCCCATAGTTATCGAGGCTCAAAAGGCAAAGTTTAAACCCTCATTTATAATTCAACTATTGATATTTGTGGGTATCTACATTGTAATTTCAATTGTACAGGCCATTCCATTTACTGTTTACGGAATGTATCTAGGCGTACGAGCCGTTATGAGCAATCAAATTCAGGCTAACGATCCAGTTGCAATGCAAAATTTAATAGAACAAGCAAATAATGATTTAGCTTTACCATTGCTTTTTAGCACAGTCATTATTACAGTAATCGCAATTCTTTATTGTAGGTTCATTGAAAAACGTAGTATGTATTCAATGGGTTTCACAACCAAAAGAGCATTTTATGATTATGGTATAGGCCTTCTTGTGGGTCTAGGGTTATTTAGTATAAGTGTTCTTATTTCTTGGATAAGTGGAACTATACACTATAATGGGTACACTTTAGGCAATGGTATTGGTCTACTAATCGCCTTTTTTCTAGGCTTTATTATTCAAGGAATGAGTGAAGAGGTGTTGTTAAGAGGTTACTTAATGGTTTCAATAGCCAGCAAAAATTCGGTTATTTTAGCTATTATGGCCAATTCTATATTATTTGCATTACTACATATTTTTAATAATGGAATCACCCTGCTTGCTATCATAAACTTGACTTTATTCGGCGTGTTTGCATCAGTATATATGCTGAAAACCAATAATATTTGGGGTGTCTGTGCTATACATACTATGTGGAATTTCGCACAGGGAAATATATTCGGTATAAGTGTCAGTGGCATGGAAATGAAGGCTTCAGTGTTTTCATTTGTCCCATCAAATGAAGGAACGTTAATTAATGGTGGTACTTTCGGTCTTGAAGGTGGACTTGCTGTTACAATTGTTCTAACCATAGCTATCATTGCTATAGTTCTAATTAAGGGGAAGCCTGTAGCTACCGATATACATGTGGATAATGATATAGAAATTCAAGATATTCCTGCATTATAGGTATGATGTTTATGCCATTGTAGTGAATTGCCAACATTTCGGGACTCATCACCTTACCGAACAAAGCTTATAGTTTGTAGAACACCATAATATAGTCATTTATATAATGGTGTTTGATTTCTCATTCCTTGTAGGTGGTGTATCTTTTTGTTATAATCCTTTTATTAAAGGCTTTTGTGATGTATCCTTTATATCACAAAACGTTATTATAATAAGAGTATT
>JAAYPS010000107.1 GCA_012519655.1 Clostridiaceae bacterium
ATTAAGGGCACTACTCGTTCTATGATCGAGTTAATTAATACTCCGAAAAAAGTACCAATTGGAAGTCCTACACCGCCGCTTAGCATAACTCCACCTATTACACTTGAGGATATTGCATCAATCTCATAACCATAACCATTTCCAGGATTACCTGATGGTGCAAAAAGTGTATATAGAAAGCCTCCAATACCAGCAAGTAGACCGCAGAGTAAATGAGCTCTAAATTTCGTGCGTTTTACATCTATCCCCATTAAATGTGCACTTTGGGGGCTACCACCTACAGCATATAGGGAGCGTCCAAACTTTGTTTTTTTGAGCATTATGATTACAATAATCAAGACAATAATGGCTACAATTGATGCTGGTGTGAGATATGCCACATCTAAAGTTCCGTTCTTACGTACATTATATAAGAATGGAATGTACAACTTAGCTCCAGACCAGCCCATAAACATCTCATTAGTTATGGGTACGGACTTTGCATTAATAACACTTATCATACCACGAGCGAAATACATACCCGCTAAAGTTACAATGAAGGGCTGAATCTCCATATAAGCAACTAAATACCCTTGAACAAATCCAAACGCCAGACCTATACACAGAGCTGTAGGTATTGTCCAAATCGCGCTTACATTGTTATTTAGAAGCATCGTTGCAATAACCATGCTCACCAAGCCAGTCACTCCACCAACAGAGATGTCAATACTGCCAGAAATGAGTACAATTGTCAAACCCAAAGCAAGCAGTAACAGATAGGCTTTATTATTAAGTAAATTAAAAAATACAGAGTATTTTGCAAAATTACTTTCGGAAAATACAATTGCTGAAATAATATATATTATTACAAAAAGAGATATAGTAATCAGCAACAACATCTCTGCATTGTTTAGGGATTTACGCTTTATTGACTTTAAACTTAATTTTGTATTTCTACCTTCTTTCATTGCGTTAACCTCCAACAGATACATTCTTGCTGAATATTTTCTGAGTAAAATGTTTGATTTTTGTCTTAAATACATCACTGCTTGCAACAATTATTACAATGATTATAAGAGCTTTAAATACGTTCAATTGATCTGCACGCACATTCATTGCATACAGTGTTGTTGTTATGGCTTGGATGGTATATGCTCCTATGATAGAACCTGCTATGCTAAATTTACCACCACCCAAATTATTGCCGCCTAACGCCACCGCCAGTATAGCGTCCATTTCTATTCCTAAACCCAGTTCACCTGAGTTTACGCTTCCTACACTACTCGATCCAACGAGTCCGGCCAATCCAGCCAATACTCCATATAGCACAAATGTCAAAAACTTAATAACACTTGATTTTAGTCCCACAAGGCGGGACGAAGCATCATTTATCCCAACACTTTGTATATAAAGACCCAGACTTGTCAATCGGGTAAGCAATGTTATAAAAATAACTGTTACCGTACTTACGATAATTGTCGTCCTTATGGGCACCCCTGGTATTTGGACTCCTAACCATTTATATACAGGATTCATGATATATATCGTTTGCCCGTGGGTTATCTGCTTCGCGATTGAGCGACCTGCAGTAAAAAGAATAAGAGAGGTTAACATTGGTGGCATTCTTAACTTTGACACTAAAAATCCGTTGAAAGCACCACATAATGCCCCACCAAGCAAACCTACAAGTAATGCTAAAAGGTAAGGGCTGTGAAAAACATCGGTTCTGTACTCTGATCCATTCAGCATTAAGCCACAAAAGCTGGCTGCTACTGCCATTATTGCGCCGGCACTGATATCTTGCCCACCAGACGCTGCTGTAACTAAAGTCATGCCCAATGTTACAATAACTAGTTCACTGGCTTCATCCAAAATATTTGGTATATAACCTGAAATCAATCCATTTGCTATTGTTATTTTGAAAAAACCCGGAGTAGTGATAATATTTTGAACAACAACAATAAGTAAAACCACTACCGAAAAAGTCAGTCTATTGCTTGCAAGACTCTTGGCAAATGAAATAAATGTAGATTTACTAAGCTTATTATTACCTTTTAAGTCACTCATTGCTCTCCTCCTGCTATTGTCCGCATGATCGTTTCCTGATTAAGATCACTATCAGTTAATTCTCCGACCTTTTGGCGATCGCGCATAACCACTATCCTTGAGCATGTCCTGAGCATTTCGTCTAGCTCTGAAGAAATAAACGCCACACTCTTGCCTTCCTCCGCCAGTTTTAATATGAGTTTTTGTATTTCTGTTTTTGTACCAACATCAATACCACGAGTGGGCTCATCCAATATCATGAATTCAGGATTTGTAAGTAACCACCTTGCTAAAATAACCTTCTGCTGGTTACCACCAGAAAGACTCTTAATGGGTGTCTCTTTGCTTGCAGTTTTGATGTCAAGAAGTTTAATATACTCATCGGCATATTTTTCCATCTCTTTTCGGCTTAAACGTTTGAATATCCCCCGTTTTGCCTGAAGAGCAATGATAATATTCTCCCTGACAGAAAGCTCGGACAGTATACCTTCTGCTTTTCTGTCTTCTGGTAAATATGCCATCCCATGTTTCATAGCATCTAAAGTTCTCTTTATGGTTACGCTTTCCCCTTTTATGAATTGCTGTCCCTCAACAGCCTTATCCGCACCATATATAGTTCGGACTAACTCGCTACGTCCAGAACCCAACAGGCCACTGAAGCCTACAACTTCGCCTTTATAAATCTTCAAGTTAAAAGGTGCAACCTTAGAAGCTCCACTTGACAAATTACATGCTTCTAAAACTGGTACCTCTGATTCGGAACTTGATTCATCTTTATGGACACTGAGATCTGAAAGAACTTCAATTTCCTTGCCCATCATCTTTTTTACAAGTTCAAAACGTGGCAAATTTTCTATCTCATATTCCCCAACGAGTTCACCATTTCTTAGTACAGTTATGCGATCACATATCTCATAAACTTGTTCGATAAAGTGTGTAATGAAAATGATCCCCACTTTATTTTTCTTGAGCCGTCGCATAAGGTCGAAGAGCCTTTGTACCTCATCTGCATCAAGAGAAGAAGTAGGTTCGTCAAGGATTAAGTATTTACATTCTGTATTCACAGCGCGTGCAATTGCGATCATTTGCTGGATCGCAATAGAATAGCTATCGAGTTGCGCCGTTGGTTCAGCCAAAATATTTAGCTCTTTCAAGAGGCATTCGGCTTCATCATTCATACGCTTCCAGTCTATTAAGCATCTTTTTAATGGTTCTCTCCCCAAGAAAAGATTTTCTGCAACCGTAAGATTTGGACATAAATTCAATTCTTGATAAACAGTGCTTATCCCATACCTTTGTGCATCTTGAGGTGAACGAACTAATACGGGGTTTCCTTCCAAATAGACTCTTCCTTCGTCCATTGGATGAACCCCAGTTAGAACCTTAATCAGTGTTGACTTGCCAGCACCATTTTCACCCATCAGTGCATGTATTTCTCCACAGCGTAAACTAAAATCAACATTATTCAGTGCACGAACACCTGGAAAAGACTTTCCAATACCAATCATTTTTAGAGAAGGGCCTGCCTCGTCATTATGACCGGGCTGTTTGCCCATACAATCTGAGTTATTCTGTTCTTGCTTTAACTTCTCCATATGTATGCCCACCTTTATTTCGATGTTGTTTAATGATTATGAGTTCAGATCAAATGATTGCTTATTCTAGTTCGAGGAGATTTCAATATCTCCTCGAACCAGATTCTTTATCTTAGTAAATAATTATCAAATACTAAAAATCTTTTACTAGAGTGTTTTGATTAGTATTGACGAGCGTCAATAATCTCCTGAGTAATGGTATCATAGAAGAATGCTGACTCTTCAACGGTCTCGGTCTTACTTGGCTTTCCACCGCTTTCCATGGTCTTGATAATTTCAGCAACTTTTGGACCATGTAGAGGGTTACATTCAACGTTACAATTAATCTTACCTTCCAAAGTCATTTGGAGATATGCTCTGTTAGCATCGAAAGAAATTATTGCTACGCCGTCGTCTCCACCAGCTTTCATACCTGCTTCTTCGAGAGCTTGAATGGCACCGTCTGCCATATTGTCGTTCTCAGCATATACGCATGTTATGTCACTACCAAACTGTTGAATCCATGAAGACATTATTTCTTTTGCAGTATCAGTACTCCAGTCACCTGTTTGCTGAGCAAGTAGTGTCCAACCATTTGCTGTTATAGCGTCCTCAAGAGCTTCGGTACGTCCTACTTGGGCAGATGCTCCGAGCTGACCTTGTAAATGAACTATATTTGCTGGTGTTCCACCTGAAAATCTCTTTTTCATCCACTCGGTAGCTTTAACACCCTCTCCATAGAAATCACTGCCTAGCCAGCACTCATAAAGTTCATCACTGGCATTAATAGTACGGTCCATAAGAATAACGGGTATTCCCGCATCCTTTGCGTTTTTGAGAACTGTATCCCAGCCGTCTACATTAACTGCTGCAATAATTATGTAGTCAACTTCTTGGTCTATGAACCCTTGAACATCAGATACTTGTTTTGCAGCATCATTGTTTGAGTCTGCAAGTATTAAGTCGAAACCATTTTCCTTTGAAAGTGCTTGTTGAACTGAATTTGTGTTAGCCTTACGCCAGTCAGACTCGTCTGCTTTACATTGTGCAAAACCAACTGTGATAAGACCGCCGGACTTGCTAGGAGTACCTGTTGTTGGTGATTCACACGCTACTAATCCCAATGTGACAATTGCAACCAAAAGTAATACAAATAACTTTTTCATTTACCTATTCCCCTTTCAACAATTTGTTATAATATCCATATATTTAGCTTAAACATATGGAAATTAAAAACAATAGTTTAGGGAAAACATCATAAATATTCTAACCAAATTGATTAAAAATTGAACAAAATTTCATTAATTGTGGTTCTGTTTTTGTTTATTATCACTAATAAATCGTAAAATTTCTAACCTTTATAGTGAAAAATCACACATGGTATTCTCCATTATTACCCCAGTTGCAAAATTTCGTGCTTAGAATGAATCTCAGTCAGATTAATATTCTCTGCTATCGAGCATTTTGCAAAATTTTGTGTTTAGTATGAATCTCAGTCATACTAATAATCTCTGATATCAATCATTTCCTGTGTTATAGTGAAGCAATCGAATTGTGTCTCTTCAACATATCTTATTCGACCAATGGGCTCTTTGCGCTCAAGTTTTTTAATAATTTCATCAACATATGGTCCTTGCAGTGGATTGCATTCCACATTCAATGCAATTTTTTGCTCTAGACAGTACTGAAGACCAAGCCTTGTCGCATCAAATGAAATGACAATGACACCATCAACTGGATTGCATACCAGTCCAGCCTCTTCCAGTGCTGCTATAGCCCCAAGAGCCTCTCCATCATTTTCACAATAAACAACATCAATGTCTTTTGTATCCTCTAAAATTGAACCCATAACCTCATACGCCTTAGCTCTTGTAAAATCACCACACTGCTGAGCAACTAATTGCCAGTTTGGATGCTTACTCACGGCTTGCTCTAACGCAGCTGTTCTTCCAATCTGTGCAGTGGAGCCTATTGTTCCCTGAATATGTACTATGTGAACGGGTTCTTCTGTTCTACTTTGTTTTTTTAGAAAATCTTCCAGCCATAGTACGGCTGTTTCGCCTTCACTATAGAAGTTAGAACCAATGTATGCTGTGAAAAGTCCTTCAACATCGGACTCAATATATCTATCTGTTACAATAACTGGTATATTCGCCTTTTTCGCTTCAAGTAAGATGGAATCCCATCCTGTTTCGACCTTTGGAGAGAACAAAATATAGTCAACCTCTTGCTGAATAAAGGTACGAATAGCACGAATTTGGTTTTCCTGCTCTTGACGTGCATCTTCATAGAATAGTACATATCCATTTTCTTCAGTCAAAGTAGCCTTAATACTCTCAGTATTTGCAACTCGCCATTCTGATTCTGCGCCAACTTGAGAAAACCCCACCACTATCAGTTTATCATCAGCACTGTCCAGTGTGGACTCTGCTTCTTTTTCGCATCCGCAAAATAAAACTAATAAACAAATAGCTACTAATAATAATTTTCTCATATTCGCCATCTCCCTATATAACTTGACAAAGTATAATCAACCGTTTGTTTGCTGACTTAATTGCATAGGTATTTCAACAATAACTCTAGTACCTCCATCGGGCACGCTCTCCAAAGACAATCCGTATTCGCTGCCAAATAGTATCTGAATTCTCTGGTGAACGGCTCTCAAGCCAAACCCTTCACGTTTTTTGTCAGTCAACGAAGAGCGCAGCTCACACAAACGCTCTTCGGACATTCCCACGCCATCATCCACTACTTCAAGAACTACGTGTCCATTCTCTGCTCTACCCGTTAATCTTATCAGGCCTTTGCAACGCCTATTCTTAATGCCATGATATAGCGCATTTTCTACCAATGGCTGAAGTGTAAGTTTTGGTAAAACATAGTTATCAAGTGCGTCTGGGATTTCAATCTCGTAATCCATCATATCCACATAACGCATATGTTGAATTTCCAAATAACTCCGAACATGCTTTTTCTCTTCAGCTATTGTAATTACATCTTTACCACTACTTAAGGAAAAACGGAAATAATTAGACAAACTTGCCACCATCTTGACTGCACCATTTATTCCTCCAGACTCTATTAGCCATATAATTGTGTCGAGTGTATTATACAGAAAATGTGGATTAATTTGTGCCTGAAGCAATGCAAATTCCGTTCGCCTACGCTGTTTTTCCTGTTCGGCATTCTTATCGATCTGCCATTTAAGGCGCTCAACCATACTCTCTATACCATCTGAAAGGATCTGTATTTCCTCAACATCAGCTTTAACAGGTTCGCAAACCAATAAGCTACCCTTACCAATTGCTTCTAAACGCTCACAAATCCTGTCGATGGGGTCCACTATTTTTTTAGTAAGCTTTTTTGAATTATTTAACAGGAGGAATAGTAAAATTAGTACTAATACTCCAACTAAAGTCATTAGAGCTATCACATTTTTGATCATTGTGGACTGGAGATCATTTAGATGTACCGCTTCGTAATATAGATATGTATACATAAACCTCTGAATCAAATCTGTCAGGATGTAAATGTTTTTTTCTAACTGATCCACACGAGAATCATACTCTTCAGTCTCTGCAATCTGTTGCATCTTTTCTTCAAGATTGTGACAGAGATTTAGTACACTACTGATTGCACGAAGACTATCCTTTTTCGTAGTAGTATCAATCAGCTTCTGTGCAATTGCCTTTGCTGAATAAACTTCCTCAATGGGTAGGCCTTCAGAATATTGGCTGTCAATAACATAATAGTACATCTTTAAATCGACATTGTCCTTGAAGTCTTGATTGAAGTTCGAAGCCGTAGTTACATTATTCAAGATTGCATTATACCTTAGCGCATATGCTAATCCTAAAACTGCAAGAATAATGATTACGAGAATAAGCGGTATTGCTACAATCATAATCATTTCCCACAGTCTTCTTTGCATCTTTATTTTTTTTCCTTCTTTGTAGAAAAAAATTGTTTTCACTGCTTGTTTCCTTTACGATATTCACTTGGCGTACAGCCTGAAGTTTTTTTGAACACAAAACTAAAATAACGGGGATCCTTATACCCAATGTCGAAGGCTATTTCGTTAAGGCGCATGTCGGTTTGACGAAGCATATGTTTGGCTTTTTCTATTCTCTTAAATGTAATATATTCTGTTAAGGTTTGTCCAACTTCTTGGCTAAATATTGCAGAAAGGTAGTTCGGGCTGATATTGACCTCTTTAGCCACCATATCGAGTGATATGGATGTATCAGAAAAATTATTATTTATAAAGTCAATGGCTTGTTTTAACACATCACTTTGCAGTTTTGTATGTTCTAGATCGCGCTGTTCAATGGCCTTACCTAAAACATGCCGTCCGTACTTCCTCACATCTTCCACAGTCGACACATTTGCTTTTGGCCAAAGTTCCAGTGACCAAAATATATCGGCACGGCAGCCTATGGAATCTAAATACTCAACGGTTGTAAAGTAAAGTGTCATAGATAAGTATCTGCAGAATAGATGAATTGAAACAACTTTCTCGTCAGCGTTTTTTACCAACTGGTCCATGAAGTGATTAATCTCACTTATTGTTCCACTACTTAAGAACTTACGGATATTTTCTTGCTCAATCTCACTTCTTTCGATATCTGTTTTAGATATGTTCTTTTTCTGAAAATTGCGTATAAGCTCCTCAGACATGATATGCTCTTCTGGGCATAAATAACGATAGGACAAAATGCGGCTTACCTTTTCATAGCAGGCAGGTATTGCACTAAGACGTGACACTGGTGTACCACACGCGATATACCAGTCCACATCATGCCCAGCAGTGGCACAACATCTCTTAATATTCTCTATGCAATCTTGAGTTAGCTGCTTTATATTTTCCTCCATACCCTTTACCAAAATAGCATATGTAGTGATATTGCAGCGAAACAATAACAAGTCTGGATTGCTAACGATAAGTTGTGTAACCTTTTCTTGAATGTCTGAAAGAGACTTTGTATAGCCCTCAGGCATGCTCCCATCATATTCGGTACTATTTAGAGAAAAAAGAACTAAGTTATAAAATGGAGCATTTAAGTCTATACCCATCTCTTTTGCTGTTTCTGATATTTCAGATACACTCAAACCACCAGTTATGATTTGCTCAAAAAAGTTTCTTCGTGAAAAATTTTCGTATTCTTGGGCTTCCCTTCTAAAGTTCTCAATATATTTCTTTTGTTGTTGTTCTTCCTCCAATCTTTCATACATCTCGAGTAGAATTTCCACCATTTTTTCTTTTATAATTGGCTTAAGAAGGTATTGATCTACTCCCATTCGAATAGCCTGCTGAGCATAAGAGAAATCGTCATATCCACTGATGATGACGATTTTTGCATTAGGTAAGTCTTTACGGACAAGTTCAATCAATGAAAGTCCATCCATAAAGGGCATTTTTATATCGGTAATAATAAGATCGGGTTCTATCTTGCGAATCATGGGTAGCGCGAGTTCACCGTCCGAAGCGTCACCAGCATACATAAATCCATACTGTTCCCATGGAATACTTTTCCGAATTCCTTCACGTACTACAATCTCATCCTCGACAAGAAAGACCTTGAACATGAAATATCTCCCTTCACTCGAACAGTTGAGCTTTTGTGAAAATAAGGCCTAAAATCGTAAAGCGCTTACAAACCTACCTATTTTCAGAATACTCGCATTATTGTGAGTTCTCATACTATAAATAATAACACTTCCAAAATATTGATGTCAACAAACGAGTTAGGTTTGCAACCACATGAAAAACGAGGTCTTAATTCATTTTCTTAATGCTGGGGATTTCTTTAGCTTTGCGTGAATTTAATCTATTCTGCTAAAAATACAGATTTCGGCTGATTACATACAGGACAAGTCCAGTCCTCAGGTAGTTCTTCAAAGGGTACATCCCCATCATACACATAGTGGCATACTGTACACACATAAGTCTTTTTATCTGGTACATCATTATAATTATCTATTTCAATGACTTTGCCAGATTTCAAAGCCCTGTAATCCGCATAAGTCATAGGTTGTCCTGTCTCAGTCTTCTCTCCCTCCACCACATCACATATAAATAAATAGTGTGTATCTAAATCAAGTATAGAACGAACTATAAGACTCATATATGCTATTGTATTCTTTCCCATATATGGATTGCCTTGTTTATCTGTTTTATACTCAATTTCATCAAATTTACTATACTCGCGACCGCTTCGCATACCAAATAAACGTATAAGATCTAATGGGGCATCAAGAGATAAAACAGAAACAGTAAGGCTACCTTTTTTCTTTATCATTTGAGTTGTAAGATTCTCTTTCATCATGGTAACATTCATACGCACAGGATCAGAAGTTGATTGAACAGCAGTATTAATAATACAACCATTCATTTTTCCTCCTTCTTCAACTGCAGCAATAAAAATACCATATGTTAAAGTAAACATAGTCGTTTTGTCCATAATCCTGCTCCTTCCTATTGAAAATTATGTAAAGATTTTTCATCAATCTTATGCGCTAAATTATCACCCTTTGGTGAATCATTTAGATACTACAGTTTATACATATTGCGTACAACCTATACAGCTATAATTATAACATGAATAAAACACAAAAACATCGTATTATGGTAATAAACATTAATACAAGGTACCATGCTTTGACATCACTGCTATTAGTTTATACCATGTACTCTACATAGTATTTTGTACGATATATCAAAGCTAATACTTGCTTATAATCAAGTTTTGAAGGATAATGTTTGGGTAATACTAAAATATGGGCAGCTATTGCTACTATTGAGTAATGTGAGGAATAAATGACTAGAATACATAATGAAAATTATAACCACTTAGAACCAAAAGAAATTGCAGATGGTGTATATTGGATAGGGTTTTCTGAGAAAGACTCAAAACTATTTTGCAATCCATATATAATTGTTGATGGTGATGAAGCTGTGCTAATAGATAGCGGGAGCAGAGATTCATTTAGTACAGTGATGCTTAAAATATTAAGAATTGGTATAAACCCTAAGCAAATTAAACGATTAATATATCACCATTATGATCCCGATCTCTGTGGTAGTTTACCGCATTTTGAAGCAATTATTGACAGTCCTGATTTAAGAATTATTTCGCAACAAAGTAATATTTTATTCTTAAATCATTATTCAAGCCAAACTCCTAAAGATTGCTTTATGGATTTGGATTTTGAATATACATTTGGAGATGGAAGGACTTTAAAATTCATACATACACCATATTCCCATAGCCCGGGTAGTTTTATAACATATGATATAAAAACTAAAACACTTTTTTCAAGTGATCTTTTGGGTGGCTTTGATAATGAATGGAGATTATTTAATCCTTTGAAGGATAGTTGTCATAACTGTTCACCACAACAGTTGTGTCCTAAGAATAGCTCTAGTTGTAGACTTTATGGAATTGGGCGCTTTAATCAAATAGCTATGTCTTCCGCTAAAGCACTAAGATACGCATTAGATAAAGTATTAGAGCTAGACACTAAGCTCATCGCGCCACAACATGGCAGTATCATCGATTCAGAAAAAGATAAACATACAATAATAAATTACTTGAAATCTATAGATAATATTGGTTTCGACTACTTCTTAAAGGGTGAGGCAAAATGAAATTTCATTTAGAAGATATTGGAGAATTCGTATCTAAGAACAGCAATATTAATACAGATCTATACATAAAAATGTTTTTTGATATGTTCTCAAGCAATTTAGATAATAAAATTCAGAATAGACTTATGACTGATTTGATGATTAAATACTCGCAGCTGTCCAAAACTTTTGAAATGCAAAATAAAGTGCTAAAAGAAACAGAAGAAAAACTACAAAAGTATAATAACCAACTTGAGGAGCTTGTAGATAAAAAAGTCAAAGAGGTGTCGGATTCTCAGATAGCAACTATATACGCACTGGTAAAATTAGCAGAATCCAGGGATGATGATACAGGAGACCATATAGAGAGAACAGCAAGGCTTTGTAGTTTAATGGCCAAACTTTTAAGGGGTGTTCCTAAATATTCCCTTTATATTGATGATACCTACATTGAAAACATATATAAATCAAGCCCGTTACATGATATTGGCAAGGTTGGAATCCCAGATAACATACTTCTAAAACCAGGCAAACTTACAGAGGATGAGATCGAAATTATGAAAACTCATGTAATGATTGGATATAATACGCTAAAGGACGTATATAATAATTATCGTCAGAATAAATTCCTTGAAATGGGTATGGCAATTACAAAATATCATCATGAAAAATGGGATGGTTCGGGTTATCCAGACGGTGCTAAAGGTGATGAAATACCACTATCGGGCAGAATTATGGCAATAGTGGATGTATATGATGCCCTTCGCTCAAAAAGAGTTTACAAAGATGCCTTTCCACATGAATTATGCTGTAAAATTATTGCAAG
>JAAYPS010000108.1 GCA_012519655.1 Clostridiaceae bacterium
GTCGTTGCCGATGTATTTATTGTACGGGTTAATGTTTGGTTAATACTTGTATTAACTACTTCATCCAAAGTACTCTTCCTCATCTGCTTCATGTTTTCACGTATACGGTCATAGATTACAATGGTATCATTTAACGAGTATCCAATGATGGTTAGTGCTGCAGAAATAAATACCTCTCCAACTGGGAGTCGGAATATGGGGTATATCGCCATAACAATCAATATATCATGAACAAGGGCAATTATCGCAGTAATAGCTGCTGATAAACCATGTATGGCACTAAATCTCCATGTGACATATCCAATAATTAATACAGAAGATATAACAATTGCCTTTAGACCATTTAACAGTGTTTCACGACCTATACTTGGCTCAACACTTACCATTTCCTGATTTCCACCCTCTGTTACGTCAAAATTTTCTGTAATGATATCTATTACCAGGTCTCTCTCCTGGTCTGTAAGGGTTTCATCGCTCGCAATATCCAATCTTAGCATATGAATAATTTCGTCCTCATTGCTTGGGTTATTGGTTTTTTGCGTTTGGGAAGTAACGGATTTTCCAAGGGCCTTTTCTATAATCTCATTAGCCAGATTTGCATCCACTTCACTATTTGTTTCTATCATTATTCTTGTTCCACCGCTGAATTGAATGTCTAACTGAACACCGTTAATAAAATAAAAGACTATACCAATTGCGATAACGATTAAAGATATAACAAAATATTTATTCTGGTGCTTTACTATATTCAAGTTTTTCATTTTATTTACCTCCAGTTACTCCATACAGCCATTTATTCTGAAAAGCTTTTATGCCTGTTACACCTTGAAGCATGAGCTTGGTTGCAGTCACTGCGGTCAAGAAGCTAAAAACAACACCAACACCAAGGGTTAATGCGAACCCCTTTATTGGTCCAGAACCCATTATGTACAGCACAACTGCTGTTATAAGTGTTGTTACGTTCGAGTCCAAAACAGATGCGAAAGCACGATTGAAACCTTGTTCAATAGCAGCTCTTAATGTTTTTCCAGCACGGAGTTCCTCTTTTATTCTCTCAAAAATAATGACGTTTGCATCAACACCCATTCCAACCGAGAGTATAATTCCGCCAATTCCGGGCAAAGTAATTGAAATACCCGTCCATGCAATACATAATATTGTTAGAGTAACTAATCCTAATAGAGCAATATTAGCTATTAGCCCTGGAAGTCTATATACTAAAATCATAAATAAGCAAATAAGAAAGAATGCTACAATACCCGCATTAACTGCAACATTCATAGCCCCTTCTCCAAGTTGTGGGCTTATTGAATCTACTTTTGTTGCAATAAGTCTAAATGGTAATGAACCCGAACGAATTGTTGCAGCAAGCTCAGCTGCTTCTGTTGCATTAGCCTGACCTGTAATAACAGCATTCCCACCATCTATTCTATCGTTTACTATAGGAGCTGATATGAACTGTTCATCCATAAATATTGCAATTGGCTGATCTTTAAGGCGGCCTGTGGCTTCTGCAAAAGCTTCTGTTCCAGAAGGATCCAACTCAAGGGCCACAACCCATCCCATTGTTTCATCTGCTGCCGGGTATGCATCTTTAACCTGAGTTCCCTGAAGAATTATCTTACCAGTAGGAAGATATCTCCCAAATTCATCAACTAATGTTCTATCTACCTCTTGAAATGTTAATAGAGCTGTTTTCCCAAGTTCGTTTATAGTATCCTGTGGATTAAAATTAGTTTCACCAGCTGCCCATGGTATTTCCACAGTAATCCTATCATTTCCTGTGTCAACGTTTATACTTCTATCAAATATATTTTTTGCATCTAATCTCTTTCCAAGAATTGTTTTTGCTGATTCCAGACCCTTATCTATATCTTGGTCCGAAAGTGAGCCTTTAGCTATATCGGGTTCTAATATTGCACTTACACCACCACGTATATCTATCCCTGTACGAATAGTGTCATTCCTTACCTCGTTATATGCTAAGACTGCACATGTAGCAATCACAAGAATAACTATAATTAGCTTAAGTATGCTGTTATTTCTCATGACGTACCCTCCTCCTTTTGTCATCCGCTTATGCTATTATAATCTCTTTATTAACAGGAGGTCAATAAAGATTTAGTTTATATTACATTATTTCACTATAAAAGTTGATTTTTGTTAATAACCAATTCAAACTTCATCCCAAGAAAATCTGCTGCTCTACGGTTCATTTTCATCCTGTCTAAAAATATCTCAAAATAATCCATAACAGGACAGATCTCTGTATCTATATCTAATTGTAATATTGTTTTCATATTTTCCGTATCTACTAACAAATCGGATTTAACTACTGCGTAGTTCACTCTATCATGTATATCAAATGTTGAAATATCTTGATTCATGACGCGGCTTCTATGGACATCGGATTTATCCGCAAGTATTAATGCGGCAGAAATATTACTTACAGCAGTACCGCTGCCCTCGTCATGATTACCTATTGCCTGCATGATCAAGCCAGCTTCTTCATACCCCATGCCCATACCAGTCAAAATATTATATGCTAAATACGCGCCGGTATTTGCATGATCCATACGGTTTACTGCGTTTCCAATATCGTGTAAATAGCCTGCGATACGTGCAAGCTCAACTTCTCTTTCATCATGATTTAGCTTTTGGAGTATTATACCAGCATTGTTTGAAGTTATGCCCACATGCCGAAACGAGTGTTCTGTAAAGCCTCGCATCTCTAACAGCTTCTGAGCCAATCTTAAAAGCGTATTAACTTCCTCGTTTTTTTTCACGTCCCTTAAAGTAACCAATCAACCACTCCTTGCAAATATTTATATACAAACCACTCAATTAACCAATTAATTCTTGAGCTTTAAGCCATAAAGCGCACTCAACTCTCTTTTTTTGAAGCTCACACCCTATTTCATAAACACCTGATAAATCTTTATGGAAATTCCATGCATTTGCCACACATCCACCGCTACAATAGAACTTCGCCCAGCAAGATTTGCACTTTTCCTTTGTATATACATTTATTTTTTTAAAAGATTCAGCAATTTCAGGTCTGTCAATTCCACTAAACACATTTCCCATCTTGAAATCATCAATACCTACGAACTGATGACATGGGTACAAATCACCCTTTGGTGTTACAGCTAGATATTCAGTTCCAGTACCGCAACCCCTAAGTCTTTTAGCAACACATGGTCCACCTTCGAGATCTATCATAAAGTGGAAAAAGTTAACCCACTTACCTTGTTCTCTTAAATTTAATATTTCACGTGCGAGTTTCTCATATTCTGAAAATATTTCTTCAAGGTGCTCTTTCTTAATTTCAAGTCCAGAACCATCAGGAAGGACTACTGGCTCAATAGAAAGCTGGTCAAATCCTAAATCCACCATATGTAGTACATCTTCTGAAAAATCCAAGTTGTTCGCTGTGAATGTGCCACGAACATAATAATCCTTGTCTTTCCGTGTGGATGCCATTTTCTGAAATTTTGGTATTATTGAGTCATAACTGCCACTTCCATCGCGTCTAACTCTCATAGAATCATGTATTAACTTGCGGCCATCTAAACTCAGTACAATATTATCCATAGTATCATTAAGATACTCCATTGTTTTCTCATCAAGTAGTAAACCATTAGTGGTGGTGGTAAAACGGAAATGCTTATTTGTGCTTTTTTCTTTTTCTCTTGCGTAATCAACTGTATCCTGGATTGCTTTAAGATTTAACAGCGGTTCACCACCAAAAAAATCTATCTCGATATTTCTTCTGTTACCGGAATTTTCAATAACAAAATCTATAGCTTTCTTTGCAACCTCAATAGGCATCTTAGATACTTCACCATGATAATTTCCTTCACCTGCAAAGCAGTATTTGCACCTTAAATTACAGTCATGGGCCATATGAAGACATAATGCCTTAACGACTGTCGGGCTTTCCATGTGAGAAAATACTTTCTCGTATGGATCATCTGAAAATAATAGACCTTGATTTTTTAAACTCTCTAGTTCTGATATTGCTTCAGCGATGCTTTCTTGTCCATACTCTTGTTCAAGAGAATTTATTTTTTCATCTACTATCTCACCTTTTTCATTAAAACATGACAGCACATTACTTGCCATATCATCAAGTATGTGCACTGCACCGCTATTCACATCTAATACCATATGCATATCTAATATTTTAAATTGATGAATCATTAACTCTACTCCTTAAAATATGTCAAACAAAAAGGGCTTTGCAGCCCCAATTTCATTTTTTATTATTATTTTCTTTCACATTTCTGATTGGCGACTGTACAGGAAGTCTTACAAGCTGATTGACAAGATGTCTGACATTCGCCGCATCCAACCTTTTTCAAATCTTTGTTTAAAGAGTTTCCATTCAATGTTTGTATATGCTTCATAGTTATCCTCCTATCGATAATTCCTTTATGTACCGTACAATTATATCATATACGAAATGCCTTATGCAAGGGCTAGGCCTCTGAATGCAGTTTGTCGTCAATTAGTTTCTTGATGCTCATATACCTTTTCGCCAATGATTCAACCTCGGCTAACATATCATTAAGAAACATTCTATATAAATTGTGATCGTCAAGTAGATATTTCGCATCAAATATACTCTCTGTTAATTTGCAGTATTGTTTTAAAACGTCCTGTTCCTCTAACACCTTATTATACCTGTCTTTTGCTAAAGTCAACTTAATTAAAGATGGAATTTTCACAAGATAATTTTCTTCGTTGGTATCTACACCAAGTAACATTGCTAAATCAATATCCAACAATTCTACTATCTTTAAAATTATTTCACTGCTTGGATTGGTCTTTTTACCATTTTCAATTTGCGACAAATAACCCGACGAGATGCCTAATTCTTTTGCTAAGTCTCCA
The DNA here is from genome assembly GCA_012519655.1 of Clostridiaceae bacterium. Classification (GTDB taxonomy): domain Bacteria; phylum Bacillota; class Clostridia; order DSM-8532; family DSM-8532; genus Thermoclostridium. The sequence goes on from JAAYPS010000108.1 coordinate 4,897, forward strand.
AGAGATATGTTATGCTCCTCTCGCTTTGCCCTTATTATTTCACCAACCTTTATTTCCATACAACCCCCACTTTGAATTGAACTGACAGATTAATATATTGTGCAGAACTTAAAACCTATTACATCTAAGAATACCTAACAAGACAAAAAGTATAGTAATATTTCAAACAAATATATTATATAGTAATTACTTTACAATTATAATGAATTATTCCCCGAAGTTCCAGTGTAATCTAAAAAAAACTTTTGTCTTTGTAATTTTATGTTATAATGTTATCATCTATAAAAGGCTGTCCTTTATTGGATAATTACAGCCATACTAACGTACTGAATTTGCCGTTCGTTGGTGTAATTATATGCTATTGTTACCTTTTCCAAATAGCGACACCCTTTTTAGGAGGAAAACATGAAAGCCAAATATAGAGCTATAAAAGATAAGATTAGAGAGATATTTAAAAGAAAGAAAGATAAGAAAGATAATAAAGATAAGAAAAATAAGAAAATAAAGCCTAAAGTAGCCACACCAAAGGAAAAGTCAAAGTTCGTCATAGCACTTTTATACTTTTTGAAGGTTTTATGGGGTGCTGTGAAGTTAATTCTAATCGTCTCAATTTTGGTGTGCTTTATTGCTGGTGGTCTTGGTTCGGGTCTTATATATGGTTATATTGTCACAACACCTGAGTTAAGTGCTAGTGATTTGCAACTAACAAAGTTTAATACATTTATTTACGATGTTGACGGAAATGTTCTCGCAGAATTAAAACGTAATGAAAATCGTGTCTGGATTGATTTTGTAGATATACCTCAAAACCTCATCAACGCCTATATTGCCATAGAAGACAAACGTTTTTGGGAGCATACGGGTGTTGACTTTAGGAGGTTTATTTCTGCTTCCTATTATAGTGTTAAGGCCACCTTAAACAATGAAGAAAACTTGCAGGGTGGTAGCACTATTACTCAGCAAATGGTTAAGAATTTAACCGGTTACAAAGACATTACTATTAAGAGGAAAATACAAGAAATGTGGCAAGCTCTTAAACTTGAGAGGGAGGGGCTATCTAAAGAAGATATACTAACCAGATACCTGAATACTATTCCTTTCGGTAGTACAATTTATGGAATTGAAACAGCTGCTCAAGCTTATTACGGTAAGGATGTAAGGGATTTATCCTTGGCTGAGTGTGCATCCCTTGCTGGAATAACAAATTGGCCAACTAGATATGTTCCAAGCAGTGAAGAGAATATTGAAAATAATATTGAAAGAACACATACAATTCTTGGGTTAATGTTAGAGCAAGGCATGATATCTGAGATGGAATTCGAGCAAGCCATGCAGCAGAAGATTAATTTCGTATACAACCCAAGTGCAGGAAAAGAAACTAAAACAAGTACCCAATCATATTTTGTAGATGAAGTTGTCAAGTCTGTTATTAAAGACTTAAGTGAACAAAAAGGCATTAGTACTCAAACTGCAGAAGATATGGTTTATAATTCTGGTCTTAGTATATATACAACGCTCGAGCCAAAAGTTCAAAATGCTCTTGATGAAGTATTCACCGATGATACATTTTTCCCCGATGTTAACGAGGAGGCAAAAAGGCGTGAAGAAATTCCACAAGCAGCTATGGTTGTAATTGACCCTTCAACAGGTGCCGTCCGTGGTTTATATGGCGGATATGGAGAAAAAAAAGGAAGTGTTTTCAATCGTGCAACTCAAATGAAGCGCTCTCCTGGTTCAAGTATTAAGCCCATTTTAGTATATGCACCTGGTATTGAAACTGGTCGTATTACTGCTGCAACCATTATAGATGACGTGCCACAACATATGCGCCTAAATGATATGTCCATTCCTGAGAAGGAAAGAGAACAAATATATCCAAAGAATGTTGAAGTAAAGAATTTTGGTTTAACAACAGTTCGCAAAGGTATTGAACAATCCCGAAACGTTGTGTCTTCACTTACATTACGTGATCACACAACTTTTAAAGTAGGTCTTAACTACCTAGAAAAGGTGGGAATGCCAAGATGGGAAGATGAAGGAATAATATCAATAGCCATGGGTGGCTTTACAAATCTTATGAGTCCTTTAGAAATGGCTTCTGCTTTTACGGTTTTTGCATATAAAGGTGTATATTGGAACCCATATTTCTACACATCCATAGAAGATGTAAACGGAAATGTGATTTTAGAAAATAAACCTAAAGGAACTAAAGTTTATTCAGAACAAACGGCTTTTATAATGAATGACATGTTACAGGATGTAATATCACAGGGTACAGCTATCGGATATGCCGTTAAAAACAAGGATGGTGTTCTAATACCAACTGCCGGTAAAACTGGTACTTCAGATAAAAGTATTGATAAGTGGCTCTGCGGTACGACACCTTATTATACTGCAGCAACTTGGTATGGGTATGATAATAAACAAGTCCCCATTTCCATTGTGTCAGCCGAGACAAATAATGCTAAAATAATATGGAATACAGTAATGTCAAAAATACATGCCGACCTGGAACCAATTCCATTCTATTCTTCTATCCCATCAAAAATTGTAAAAAGGCAAGTATGCATGGATTCAGGGAAACTTGCAACTGATATATGCAGGCAGGATCCCAGAGGGTCTAGGGTTGTAGAAGAATACTTCATTGAAGGAACTGAACCTGACTACGGTGATAATTGCGAAGTTCACTATAAAGCAAAAATATGCACCTCCTGTGAAGACATACATGGAAGACCCGTTCTTGCACATGAATTTTGTCCTGAAGAAACGGTTGAGGAAAGAGTTTTCATTCGTAGGCCTGTCGAGTATAAACCTGCTTTTCCTACCGATCCGTACCCAGAAGACTGGTATTACGAAATTTATGATGGTGAGTATTGCACAACTCATGACAAAATAGTGGAAGATAAACCACAACAAGACGACAGACCGTATTACTATTACCGTTACAATACTCCTTATGCACCAACACCAACACCCTTTTATTAGAAGTATTAATTAGATATGCAAAATCGCATTTAAAGCAAAAAACGAACCCTATCAACGATAGGGTTCTAATTTTTATTATTTTGGCGGCCTTGGCCCATAAAACTGATAATAATAACACAATATGCCACCATTATATAGCTTTCTTTTTTTGTTTGCCCGACGACTAAAATGTTTTTCAAAATCCATATCTGATGTAATAATATAATATGACCAGGTTTGAAAGTTTTGATTAAAAACATGCGCCATATCTTGATAAAGATAAATATTCTCGCTTTTGTCTCCCATGCGTTCGCCATATGGTGGATTTGTTACAATAACCCCGTATTGAAACCGCGATGAGTTTTCTTTAATATCCCTTGTTTGAAAGTGAATTACTTCATCCACCTCAGCTTCTCTTGCATGAAAACGACATGCATCAATGGCATCCTCGTCAATATCATATCCGTATATTTTAAGCTGTTTTTCTCTTTGCATAACATCACAAGCTTCTTCAATTGATTGTTGCCATAAAGTAGGAGCAATGTTTTTCCAATACTGAGCATCGAAGGAACGATTTAACCCCGGTGCTATATTAAGTCCCATTAAAGCCGCTTCTATTGGTATAGTTCCTGAGCCACAAAAGGGATCTATCAACGGTTTTTCCGGATTCCAAAAGCTAATATATAAAAGAGCACTTGCCAGAGTTTCTTTAATGGGCGCAAATGTCGGTCTTCTTCTATATCCTCTTTTATGCAATCCGTCTCCAGAGGTATCAATTCCAATAGTTACTACATCCTTTAAAATCCAAAAAACTATTTTATACCGTGGTCCGGTTTCGGGAAAAAGAGTTAACGAATATTTGAGCTTTAGTTTTTCCACCACTGCCTTTTTAATAATGGATTGACAGTCTGATATACTCATAAGAGTTGAGCGCAAACAACTTCCCGTAACAGGAAATGTTGCATCTTTAGGCAACCATCTCTCCCAATCAAGTTTTTTTGTGTTTTCAAAAAGCTCGTCAAAAGTCGTTGCTTTAAACTCGCCAATCTTCAAAAACACTCTGTCTGCTGTCCTAAGCCAGAGGTTTGATCTGCAAATCGCCGATAAAGGAGCAGTGAATGTTACCTTCCCATCTTCGGTAACTATATCTTCATAACCTAAAGATTGAAGCTCCCTTCTAACTATAGCTTCTACACCAAACAATGCTGTTGCAATTAATGTAACTTTATCTTCCATCTAGAAACCGCCTTTAATGCTGTATTTATTTTCTATATCGAGTAAGCAAAGCTCACTATTCTTTATCCTCATAATCATATCAAAAACAATAAAAATACTTTGTTGATCAATATGTGATATCAAACTTATATATTGAAATTGCACTCTATGCTATTTAAGGAAAATGGATCCGCCTATAAATTCACAAAGTATTGAGTTAGAAGGAATTTCATCACTCTTAAAATCCAAGAAATAACTTAAAAACTCAATAAGTCTTCTACTTTCAGCATATTGAGGCTGATCGGGCTTTATTTCCTTGAGTAATGGTACTGCTAATGTCTTTAGCACTCCAAGCTCATATATTAACGATGAGTTAAACATGACATCAGCTTGCTCCTGGAATGGGAAGATATTCTTCTCTTCACCACGTCTAACAGATGGCCATAGGTTTATTGTTTCTTCAGCAGAACAACCTCTGAAACTGTGGTCTCTAACGATTCTTCTGATAAACCTGAGATCTGTTGTTGGGATTCTGTTATGTCTGTCAATACGCATTGAAGTGATTGCACTAATATATATTCTAAACTTGCTATCTTCATTAACTTCTTGTGTGAGTCTTGGGTTAAGTCCATGAATTCCTTCAATAACTAGAACCTGACCTTCTTTTAGTTGGAGCAGCCTATTATTGTATTCTCTTTTACCAGTAAGAAAATTGTAAGTTGGGATACTTACTTCTTCACCATTTATAAGGCTATTTAACTGTTGGTTGAATAGCTTTAGATCTATTGCTTCTAAAGCTTCAAAATCGGGTTTGCCATTCTCATCCAAAGGTGTACTATCCTTGTTAACGAAATAGTCATCCAAAGAAATATTAACAGGAAACAGACCATTGACTCTAAGCTGGATTGACAATCTTTGGGCAAATGTGGTTTTCCCTGATGAAGACGGACCCGCAATTAGTATTATTTTTAGTTTATCCTTTCTACTGTGAATCATGTCAGCTATTCTTGCTATTTTCTTTTCATGAAGGGCTTCAGATATCCTAATAAATTCATCAGCCTTACCTGATTCAACAATATTGTTTAAATTCCCTACATTTTCTACACCCAAAATATTAATCCAATTACTATATTCACTAAATATTGTAAAAAGTTTTTGAGGTATATTGTGTTCTTTTAAGGAGTTAGGGTGCGTTATACCTGGTGAGATAAGAACAATACCTTCATTATCGTACTCTAACTTGAACATTGCCAGATAACCACTTGATGGAACCATATAGCCATAAAAGTAATCATCCATGCCATCAAATGAATAAAAGCTTACAGTAGGTTTTTTTCGATGTTTTATAGCTCCATATTTATCCATTCTGTTTTTATCTTTAAAAACCTGTTTTGCTTCTTCAGTAGACATTGTATGTTTAATAAATGGTAAATTTTTCTTAACAAGCTCTTCCATACGAGTTTCAATGTTTTGTACATCATTTTCATTTAGCCCTTTAACAGAGCTCTCAAAAAACAAACCCTTGCTAACTGAATGGCATATCTGTATTGTTTCTCCAGGAAATACATCACTAAACGCCTTTACCAGTAAAAATGTAAGGCTCCTTTGATATATCCTTACTCCATCTTGAGATGAAAGATCCACAAAAGATATATTACACTCCTCTGTTATAGAATATGTCAATTCCCTTAGTTTATTATTTACATATGCAGCCACTATAATTACATTACTATTAGGATAGAACCCTTCCTTTACCCTTTCAATACTACTACCCTTTTCAACATTTAACTTCCGGCCTTCCACTGTTATTGTAATTGTATTATTTTGCATACCTACACCTCCAAATTATTCATTGAGCACTTGTATATCTTATTGCTCATTACCCCATCTATTTCTATTCTCTTATGTATTCATCGAACCGGTATTCAATACCTTTTTTACTTATCTGCCATTCACCTTTATTTACTAACTTCCAACCTTCAAGCTCATCAAAACAAGGCAGATGTGAGTCGGCAAGGAATTTTTTATTAAAACGTGTAATATATGCTTTTCTACAATAAGGCAACAATTGGCGGTATACACTCTCACCGCCAAAAACATAAATGTGTTTATCATACTTTTTTAACTCATCCATAAGCTCTTCAATGCTATGTACAATAATCGCGCCATCAGCTTTAAAGTTAGTATTTGTTGTTAGAACTATATTTACTCGGTCGGGTAATGGCTTACCTCCAGGAAAAGACTCAAGTGTCTTCCTACCCATCACAATAACATTTCCCTTTGTTTTTCCTGAAACATTTTTCATATCCTCAGGAATTCTTGCAAGAAGAGAATTTTGATATCCAATACCCCAATTTTTATCAGCAGACGCAATAATAATACATTCCTGCATATAATCACCTCGTATCTGGCAAAGTACAATTAAAGCTAACAGTTCCTTACTAAAAATCCGTCCTATACAGCTACAGGTATCTTTTTAATTTGCTCCCCTGCTATATAATTCACAAGAGAGAAATCTTCGGTTGTAAAGTCATAGAAATCCCTTATCTCAGGATTAATAACAAGCTTAGGCGCAGGATATGGTTCTCTGTTTATTAAAGTATCTATCAATGGTATATGCCTGTCATATATGTGCGCATCAGCAATAACATGAACAAACTCACCAGGAACAAGTCCTGAAACCTGAGCAAACATATGAATTAGGATAGAATACTGCACTACATTCCAGTTGTTAGCAACCAAAACATCCTGTGAACGCTGATTCAAAATAGCATTCAACTTGTTTCCCGTTACGTTAAAAGTAACGCTGTATGCACATGGGTAAAGATTCATCTCATGCAAGTCTGCATGATTGTATATGTTCGTAATAATCCTTCTGCTATATGGATTATTTTTTAAATCATATAGAACTCTATCAACTTGATCAAACTCACCTTCAGAGTACTTATGTTTGATTTGCAGTTGATATCCATAAGCTTTTCCAATGGACCCACTCTCATCAGCCCAAGAATCCCAAATACGACTGTTTAGATCCTGGATATTGTTTGACTTTTTTTGCCATATCCAAAGAATCTCATCTATGGCGGCTTTAAAATTAGTTGGCCTCAATGTCAAGATGGGGAATTCTTTGGTCAAATCGTATCTATTAACAACGCAAAACTTTTTAATTGTATGGGCAGGAGTGCCATCCTGCCACTTTGGACGAACACTCTGCCCTTCGGAACTAAATCCATTTTCTAATATATCCTTACACATCTCGATGAAAATAATATCTGCTTGACTCAAAAAATCACCCCAAATCTTGATTTGTACCCGTACCACATAGGATTATTTTAGAACTCAAAATAATTCTTTGCATTATAATAACATATTTCTTGGACCATGGATCCTAATAATTGCATATCAAGAGGTACCTCGCCATCCTCAGCCCATTGCCCAACCAGATTGCAGACAATTCTTCTGAAATACTCATGCCTTGTGTAAGATAAGAAACTTCTTGAGTCAGTCAACATTCCTACAAATCTTCTTAAAAGTCCCAGATTTGCCAATGCAGTCATTTGATTGACCATTCCTTCTTTTGTGTCATTATGCCACCAAGCCGATCCAAGTTGCATTTTGCCCGGTGTTTCACTTCCCTGGAAGCATCCCATGACCGTTGCTAACACTTCATTATCGTATGGATTCAAACTATATAAAATGGTTTTCGGAAGTTCTCCTGTTATTTCAAGAGCATTTAGCAAAGCTGCTAAACCCTTTGCGTGGAGTGGATCTCCCGCAGCATCATACCCGGTATCCGGGCCTAGATTCTGGTACATTCTAGTATTAAGATTTCGAATTGAATTTAAATGCAACTGCATTACCCAACCACGTTTGGAATATTCACGACCAAAAAATACTAACATATGTGTTTTATATTGATCTATTTCACACTGGGTAACTTCTCGTCCATTTAGTACTTTACTGAAGATTTCTTCAATTGTACTTTCTGATGCAGGAGCGTAAATAGCACATTCAAGAGCATGGTCAGATACTCTACAATCGTTTTCATGGAAATACTCAATACGACTTTCCAGTGCTTCTTTAAGCTCAGCAACAGATGATATTTTTTGATATGATGCTTTTTCTAAAGACTTAATATATGAGGTAAAATTCTCATCATTAATATTGACTGCTTTGTCGGGTCTAAATGCTGGGATAACTTTTACCGTAAAACTTTTATCTTCTTTTATAGCCTTGTGGTACTCAAGATTATCTATAGGATCGTCTGTAGTACATATTACTTCTACATTCGATGATTTAATTATACCTCTTACAGACAACTCATCTGTTGCAAGCAATTTATTACATTTTTCATATATTTCTTCGGCAGTTTCTGGGGATAGGATTTCGTCTATTCCAAAATACCGTTTTAACTCAAGATGAGTCCAGTGATATAATGGGTTACCTAAGAGGTAAGGCATAGTTTCAGCCCATTTCATAAACTTCTCTTTTGCTGATGCATCTCCAGTAATATATTTTTCTTCAACACCATTAGCTCTGATGGCACGCCATTTATAATGATCCCCACCAAGCCATATTTCTGTGATATCCTTATATTTCTTATTCGCAGCTATCTCTTTTGGGCTGATATGGCAGTGATAATCGATAATTGGAAGATCCTTCACATAATCAAAATACAAAGTCTTAGCAATTTGGTTCTGAAGCATAAAATTTTCGTTGATAAAATTACTCACTTTTCATCCTCCTCGTGGAATAAACTCTTATTTATTATTATACGGGTTCTAGATTCTTATTGCGTTATACAACCAGAACAGTAAAACCCGAATTGTCCAATGTTTTATTTATGAGTTTGAAAACAGTTGAAAGCGCTTACGGGTTCATCTATACTTATTATATCATAAATTATTCTGAATGATGATATAATTACGCATGTGTGTTTTTTTGATAGCGAAAAAGATTGCACGCGCGTAAGTTCTGCCAAAGGCATACCTCATACATGAGGTATTATATCATAAATCATTCTGTTTCATGATATAATTGCGCATGTGCATTTTTGTATCAGCAAAAACTTTACGCACTTAGACTTCGCCCGAGGCATGAAATAACCTCACCTTTGAGGTTATTGTTAAATTATTGTATCATAAAAAGAAATGCGTTAAAAGGCAAAAAATATAAAATGTAGGTGAGTTCAAATTGAATATCTATGATATAGCTCGAGAGGCAAACGTCTCTATTGCTACTGTATCGAGAGTACTAAATGATAGTGGTAACGTTCGTGATGTTACAAAACAAAGAGTTGAAGCTGTATTGAAAAAACACAATTATATTCCTAGTGGTATAGCAAGGGGGATGGTAACTAATTCATTAAAGACCATAGGTATAGTAACAATTGATATACGAAATCTATATTATGCCAATGTTGCTCACAGTATTGAGCAATCATTATCCATATTGGGTTTCAATACAATCTTATGCAACACTGGTTATGATTCTGAGCAAAAAATAAACTATTTAAAAATGCTTGTCGAAAAAAAAGTTGATTCGATTATCTTAGTTGGCTCCCCATTTAAGGATCCAAACTTGGACAAACCCATTGAACGAATATCCAAGAATATTACCGTTATAATTGTTAACGGACATTTCGGTTATCCAAATACATACTCCGTACGATGTGATGATAGTAAAGCTCTTGAAAAATGTGTTGAATATCTTGTTTCAAAAGGTCGTAAAAACTTTTTATATCTATATGATGCCGAAACATTCAGTGGGAATCAAAAACTGCGTGGATTTAAAAATGCAGTTTCTAAATATAATGTAAAATCTGATATTTTTCTAATTAAACCTGGTCTGGAAGAAGCTTATAACAAGACCAAAGAATTGTTAGAAAATGACTATACATTCGATGCGGTTTTAACCAGTGAAGATATGTCAGCGATAGGAGCGCTTAAATGCTTAAAAGCTAATAATTTAAACGTACCTGCAGATGTTAGTGTTATGGGCTTTAATAACTCAATTCTTTCTATTTGTTGTACACCGACATTGTCCACAGTTGATAGCAAAACAGAACAACTGGGGCAAATCGCTGTAAAAGTGCTGCATGCTGTTCTTCAAGGTGAAAAAGTTGATCCAGACACAATTATTGAAGCAGATTTAGTTTTAAGACAAACAACTTAACAAGCAACACAGAGAACACAGAGGGACGGTTCTTTTGTGTTATTCCGCACAAGGGGACGGTTCTTTTGTGTTATTTTGATAAATTCGGAAAACTAATTTCTCCTTAGTGATAAGTTTATATTTCTCTGAATCGGGTATTAATAAACTATTCGTATATGCGTAACATTATCCAACAGTTAATCATTATGACATTAAAAATTACTCGCATATATGGGATTATATTAAAAGAACACAAAAGAACCGTCCCTCTGTGTTACCTCTGTGTTATTTATGTTATGGGAGGAATGTACTATGAAAAAAGATATCCATAAAGTATCAATTATCGGTGCTGGTTTCGTGGGCTCAACTACTGCTTACACTCTTATGCTCAGCGGCCTTGTTTCTGAAATTGTAATCATAGATATAAATGAAGAAAAAGCGAAGGGTGAAGTTATGGACTTAAACCATGGATTACCCTTTACAAAACCCGTCAAAATCTATTATGGACAATATGAGGATATTAAACATTCAGATATTGTAATTATATCAGCTGGCGCGAACCAGAAAGAAGGAGAAACCCGAATTGATCTGGTACAAAAAAATACTGAAATCTTCAAAAACATTGTGTCAAGAATAGTTAAATATACCACTCCTGAGGAAACGATATTGCTGGTCGTAACCAATCCTGTGGATATATTAACATATGTTACAGCAAAAATTTCAGGATGGCCAGCAGAAAGAGTCATAGGCTCTGGTACCGTACTAGATACAGCACGTTTTCGCTATCTCATTGGTGAACATGTTGGGGTGGATACGCGAAACGTCCATGGCTATATACTCGGTGAGCACGGTGATACAGAACTTGCTGCGTGGAGCCTTACTACGATTGCTGGTATGCCCATGGATCAATACTGCAAAACATGCAGATCATGTAAAGAAGGTCATAGCAGACTTGAAATCTTTGAACAAGTAAAAAATGCAGCATATGATATTATTAAAGCAAAAGGTGCTACTTACTATGCAGTAGCTCTGGCAGTTAAAAGAATAGTGGAAGCTATTATGCGTGACGAACACTCTATTTTAACAGTTTCAAGTTTACTAGATGGCCAATACGATATTTCTGATGTGTGTATAAGTGTTCCTTCAGTAGTGGATCGCAATGGTATAAACCGCATTCTGGAAGTACCTTTATCAAATGAAGAAAAGCAATTGCTCCATAAATCAGCAGATACTCTTAAAGATATTATCGGGCAACTTCATCTTTAGAACTGGGCTTTTAACTAAAAAAAGGGTCTATACTTTAACTAAACTCTATTAATAGGTAGGCTACATGGTATTCTATGTACGTTCTACCTTTATTTGTTTACGTTGTTCTTTTACGTTATTATTGGTGTCTTATAAATCAGTTGTTGGTGAATTTGAAATAAGAATAATAAATGGTTTGTTTAGTTAATGCTCTTATGATGTAATATTAATAAATATTAGCTATACAAAACATTTTTCGTTTCTATGTCCTTCGATGACTTGTTTATTTGCATAAGTTTTAAATATCTAGCCGACAATATGAGTTAGAAATTGTTACGACTTTAATTCTTTGTTGTTGGAGTGAAAAAAATGAAAATAATATCGAAAAAATCATTAGCCGTCCTGTTTATATTAATAACACTAGCCAATTTTTCCGCCTGTCAGAATGAAGAGAAATCAGAACAATCAGAGACCGCTGAAAAGATACCTAGCACAATGGTAAATGCATCGAATGAGCTTGAGCAGATCATAACTCTCTTAGGTGGACCATTGTTCGACGGCCGTGATACCATAGAAAAAACAAAAAGCAAACAACTTGAAATGTTAACTGAAGAGTTAAAAAAGTCTTCACTTGGAACACAAGAGGAAACAGCACTTCAAAAGGATGCCGATAGTCAAGAAGAAAAAAAACCTCAAGAAGAAGATAAAGACCAGGATGCGCAAAAGGGCGGTAAAGAAGATGGAAGTAAAGACGAAAAAAAAGAGGATGGAAAAGAACAGGAAGAAGGAAGCCAATTAAAACAAGACATGGGAGGCGGACAAGATAAAGAAGAAAAAGCCGATAAAAGCGCAGAAGAAAATGCTTCTGATGGAAAGGTAGCACAAAAAGAACAACAAAAAACTTTTCAATATGTAGATAGCCTATTTGGAGTACCAAAATGGCAAGAAGATAACTGGAATATGATAAAAGTCTTAACAGATGGTATGCATTTTACGTGGAACAATCTACAACCAGAGTTGTTTAAAAAAGGTATTTCTCAAAATCAAAGTGATAGATTTAGCAAAGGCTTAGAAGAATTGACACATAATGTCAATGGAAAAAGCATAAAAGAAGCTCAAAATGCAGCTTTTCAAATGTCCCAAGCTTTGTCTGAGTTTTACAGTTATTATAAAACCGATATACCTCCAGAATTGAAGCGAATAACAAGTCACGTAACGGGTATTCACTTTGCTGTAGAGCAGAATGATTGGCCCATGGCACAGGATATTGCAAATGAGCTTCAGCAAGAATTTACAAAGCTTAAAGTAAGTATAGAAGACAACCAAAACCACTCATTTCAGATGCTTGAATTGTCTGTTAATGACCTTTGTATTGCTGTACAAAACCAGGATTCTGTTCTTGCAATAATACGAACCAACCTGGTAAATACAAATATCAATGAGTTAGAGCTCAAACTGTCACAAAGTGATAAATAAAGGTTTAGTCATCCTTAGGAGTTTATTTCTTTCCTATATCACTACGATAATAAGCACCATCAAAATGAATTGCGGATATTTGTTTGTATGCCTTATCCCTTGCTTCATTCAAATTTTCACCCATTGTTGTAATGCCAAGAACTCTACCACCATTTGTGTAATATTCATTCCCTACTTTTTTAGTCCCTGCATGGAACACGAATATACCCTCTTTATCTTTTATTGTCTCTAAACCAGTAATTCTAAAACCCTTCTGGTAATCTTGAGGATATCCTCCCGATGCCATTATTACACATATACATGCTGAATCATCCCATTGTATGTTTAATTTATGAAGTTGCCCATCTATCACTGCATCCATTATGTCAAGCAAATCACTGTTTAATCTAGGCAGAACAACTTGGGTTTCAGGATCTCCGAAGCGTGCATTATACTCCAAGACTTTTGGTCCTGCTTGAGTAATAATTAATCCAAAATACAGGACTCCTTTAAATGATCTGCCTTCTTTATTCATAGCATCAATTGTGGGAAGAAAAATATTGTCCATACAAAATTCTGCCATATCTTCGGTGTAAAATTGGCTTGGCGAAAATGCACCCATTCCACCTGTATTAAGACCCTTATCACCGTCAAGGGCTCTTTTATGATCCTGTGAACTAACCATAGGAACAATGGTATTACCATCTGTAAATGCAAGGATGGAAATCTCAGGGCCTGTTAAAAACTCTTCAATAACAATGGTATTACCAGCTTCGCCAAACTGTTTTTGATCCATGATGTTAATTATTGCATTTTGGGCTTCATCCTTATTCTCACAAATAATCACACCTTTACCCAGAGCCAATCCGTCTGCTTTAACTACAAGTGGATACTTCTGATTTTCAATATAATTCAAGGCTGTATTCATATCATCGAATATTTCAAATTCAGCTGTCGGTATATTGTACTTTTTCATCAGATTTTTAGAAAAGCTTTTACTTGACTCTATCAATGCAGCTTCCTGTGTAGGTCCGAATGCACGTATTCCTGCTCTTTCCAGCTCATTAACCATTCCATTTGCTAAAGGATCGTCAGGGGCCACAACAACAAGTTCGATATTTTTATCTTTACAAGCCTTAATTATCCCCTCTGTATCCAGAACACCAATGGGCAAACATTCTGCATACTCGCTAATGCCTCCGTTGCCAGGCGCACAATAAATTTTATCAATCCTTTGGCTTTGGGAAAGTTTCCATACAATTGCGTGTTCTCTCCCTCCAGAGCCTACTACAAGTACTTTCATATTATCCTCCAATTTTAAGTTTCAGCTAATAGTTTTAATTATTATATATCAGGATATCTATATGGCATCTACTTTCGAAAGTATTTACACCTTTGATTTAAAACACATAAATACTTGTCTTTAAGCCTAACTCTCCCTTATGTCTACCTTTCTTCCGTTTACTGATAATCTGCCTTCTGAGAACAAGCGTATGGCCTCAGGCAAGATTTCCCATTCAACTTGTTCCATAACCCTTTGTTGCAACGTTTCAGGCGTATCGTTTGACATCACCGCGACTGCTTTTTGTAGAATAATTGGTCCCGAATCATATTCGGGTTCAACAAAATGCACTGTTGCCCCTGTTATTTTAACTCCATACTCAAGTGCTTTCTTGTGAGGTATTATTCCATAAAAACCCTTTCCACAAAATGACGGAATTAGTGAAGGGTGAACATTAATAATTGCATTTCTGTATTCTTTCACAAATCCTTCACCCAAGAGACTTAAGAAGCCCGCAAGCACCACTAGCTGTACATCATACTTTTTCATATGATTAATTAATGCACGATCATAATGAGCACTATCTTCAAAACTTTTTCGTGAGATGACTTCAACAGGAATCTGCCTTTTTTTCGCCCGCTGAATGGCATAAGCTTTACTATTACTGGATACTACGGTAACAACACTACAGTCTTTTAATGTACCATCATCAATCTTGTCCATTATTGCTTGTAAATTGGTGCCTCCACCCGATACCATCACACCTATTCTTAGCATATCTCTATACGTCCTTCGCCTTCAAATATTTCGCCAATTATATAAGCTCTTTCACCTAGCTTGTTGATAACATCCACAATTTCCTCCGAAGCATGCTTTTCAACAGCTATTACCATACCAATTCCCATGTTAAACGTATTGAACATATCCATCTCTTTAACATTGCCATACTCAGCAATGAGTTCAAATATAGGTAAAATAGGCCATGAACCTTTTTTAATTACAGCTTTCAAATTAGATGGTATCATCCTGGGAATATTTTCGATAAATCCACCACCAGTAATATGTGATATGCCTTTAATATTGTATTTTTCTATAAGCTTAAGTATTGTCTTTACATATATTTTTGTAGGTGTTAATAACGCTTCTCCGATGGTAGTATTAAGTTCCTCAAAATATTTACTTAAAAATTCCTTATCATCAGAGAAAATCTTTCTAATAAGTGAAAACCCATTACTATGGACTCCGGAGGATGAAATTCCTATTAATTTATCTCCACTCTTTATTTCTGAGCTATCGATAATATCGTCGCGATTTATAATTCCCACCGAAAAACCAGCTAAATCATACTCATTCTCTGGATAAAACCCAGGCATTTCAGCTGTTTCCCCGCCTATTAGAGCACAACCCGCCATAGAACATCCATCAGAAATGCCCTTTACTATACTCTCAATTTTATAGGGATCGGTCTTTCCTGTGGCTATATAATCAAGAAAAAATAAAGGGCGTGCACCACTACAAACTATATCGTTAACACACATTGCTACGCAGTCAATACCAACTGTATCGTGCTTGTCCAAGGAGAATGCAATTTTTAGTTTAGTTCCTACCCCATCGGTACCTGAGACCAATATGGGTTTTTCAATCTTGATATTTTCGATAGAATATAGCCCTCCAAAACCGCCAATATCAGTTAAGACCTCAGGGCACATTGTTTTTGATATATGTTTTTTCATAAGCTCAACGGCTTTGTAACCGGCTTGAACATCAACCCCGGCTTCTTTATAACTTGACATTTGTAAAACCTCCATTAACTGCATTTTCTAACCTTTTTATGATATACAACTTAATCTAGCTCGTATATTCAAGCACAAGTACTAACTTTTAATCATATGAAGTCATAGACCGATCATACATACTTTATGTCGCCTAGTTTTTCTTGTAGCTTTGCATTTTTTTGTTCTACTGTGTCTTGCATTTTTTTCTTATATTCATGCATCTTTTCTCGTAATTCGGGATATTTTACACCTAATATCTGAACAGCCAAAAGAGCAGCATTTTCAGAACCATTTACAGCCACCGTAGCTACTGGAATTCCGGTAGGCATTTGAACTATGGAAAAAAGTGAATCAAGCCCATCAAGCATAGAAGACTTGATTGGAAGACCAATTACGGGTAGTGCTGTATATGCTGCAATAACTCCCGGAAGATGTGCAGCCTTTCCTGCTGCTGCAATTATGACCTCGAATCCTTTTTCTTCAGCTTCTTTTGCAAACTGTGCTGTCTTATCAGGAGTACGGTGGGCTGAGCTAACCATAGCTATCGTTTCAACACCAAATTCATTTAGAACTTGTATGCAATTTTCAAGTACAGGATAGTCTGAATCACTACCCATTATAATTGCAACCTTCGGTTTATTTAACATTATTTCCTCCACGCATAAAAATATTTATGAATATTAATTAATCACCTAAGCAAACATCCATATACTTTGCAATTTGCACCATTTCACCATTCACAGGTACGGTTCTTACTTTATTTGCCACATCTTTGAGGGGAACGGACTTTATTTGTTCATGATCTACACAAACCATCCTATTGAACTCACCCTTATCGATAATACTTACTGCTGAAGCGCCAAATCTTGTGGCGAGAATTCTATCATAGGCAGATGGTTCGCCACCTCTTTGTAAGTATCCTAAAACCGTAATTCGATTCTCTAAGGATGTTAGCCTTTCTAATTCTTTAGCAAGAAATATGCTAGAACCACTAAAATATGAAGTTTTGTCATCTTCACTAATATCATCTGGCATTATATCTTTTGCTCTAGCACCCTCCGACATTACAATTATGCTAAAGCTTTTCCCTGCATTTCTACGCTCCAAAAGTGCTCTCGCAACTTTATTAATATCATAAGGAATTTCGGGAATAAGTATAACATCTGCTCCACTTGCTATGCCCGATTCAAGAGCAACCCAACCAGAAACTCTACCCATAACTTCCAGTATCATTACTCTATGGTGTGATTCAGCAGTAGAGTGTAACTTATCAATCGCATTTGTTGCAGTGTTGACAGCTGTCATAAAGCCAAATGACATATCTGTCCCGTAAATATCATTTTCAATTGTCTTAGGTATCGCTACAATGGGAACACCTTTCTCTGTAAGCATATTAGCATATCTTATTGTTGCGTCTCCACCAATAACCACAAGACAATCTATTTTGTGCATGTTAAGGTTATCAACTATTCTATCGCTCATATCTCGGACAGCCTTTTCGCCATCCTTGTCAATTGATACAGCAAACGGGTTATATCTATTTGTAGTTCCTAAAATAGTGCCGCCTCTATCAATAATTCCCGACACATCACTTAAGCCCATTTTTCTGAATCTATTTTGAACAAGTCCTCTAAAACCATCCCTAAAGCCAATAACTTCATAATTAAAGTTATTAATTGCTGATTTCACAACAGCCCGAATTGCACTATTTAAACCCGGACAATCGCCCCCACTTGTCATAACACCTATTCGCTTTACCACAACAAACCTCCTTAGATAATGATTTTTGACAATATAATTATATACCATTAAATAGTATTAATATATATCAATTTATATATATATTAATGCATTTAAATAGATTTTTCTAACTCAAATGACCAAATCGCTCCAAATTCATAAAATTATTTTGCCGTAAAAACTCATATGCAACAATGGCAACAGAGTTTGATAAATTAAGGGACCGTATATCTGCAATCATTGGAATACGTATACATGATTCATAATTGTTAGCTAAAAGACTTTCTGGTAATCCTTTGGTTTCCTTTCCAAATACAAAGAAGCACTCTTCAGGATAAAAAAATTCTGTATATACGTGACTGGCTTTGGTGGATACATAATAAAAAGGGGATTCATTATATTTTTGTCTCAAAGTTTCAAAATTTTTATAGTAATGTATATCCACACTGTTCCAATAATCTAGCCCCGCTCTTTTTAGATATTTATCTGAAACTGAAAAACCAAGCGGTTCTACAAGATGCAGTGTCGCGCCTGTAGCTGAACAGGTTCGAACAATATTTCCAGTATTCTGTGGAATCTCGGGCTCAACAAGCACAATATGCAGTTGCATACATATACACCTCGAATTACAATCTTACGTTATACTAAAAAAGATGGCTTATGCCACCCTTACTTAGTAAATACTAATTCATTTCTTATTCTTTCTCTTCTATCTGACTAAATCATTTATCTTCAACAGATATATCTATTTCTAATTTTCTATTATCACCCAAATTTAAAGGTACACAAATAGTATTCATTTTTGATGGTGAAACCACCATTTTCTCGCCTACTAATAGTGATGGAGGAGTTATTTCAACTGCAATTCCCCTAGTTGATAACAAAGTGGCGGCATTACCCATTATCATATTTCCCAACTCAGAAATAGCACTTTTTGCCATCTCGTCAAAGCCAGCAATAGGTGCTCCTCCCATCATAAGTGAAGCTATATATATTGCAGTATCGACAGTTAGTGAAATAATAACCTGACCACGTATTTTTCCAGTTAATCCGACAATAACTGCTACAGAATCGCTCGGGTAGGGGGACTTTTTCAAAAACACTTTCTCAAGAGTCGGCTTGATGCCTGTTACCATTTGAAAAACTTGTTGACTAGATTCAATAAAAGGGTTAATATATTCTACTTTCATAAAAGTCTCCTAAATAATCCTAACATAGATCTACCACAGACCAACTAAGGTTTATTTTTGCTGCAAGTCGTAATTAATATTTTATCACATAATCATTGATTGTCAAACATTTTGGCGCATTTATACATAAAAAAGAACCGTTTCGATATTGATATATGAAACAGTTCTGGCTCCTCAAGTTGGACTCGAACCAACGACCCTGCGGTTAACAGCCGCATGCTCTACCGACTGAGCTATTGAGGAATATAAATCCGGCAATGTCCTACTTTCCCAGGGCGTCTCCACCCAAGTATCATCGGCACTGGAGAGCTTAACTTCTGTGTTCGGTATGGGAACAGGTGTGTCCTCTCCGTCATTATCACCGGAAACA
>JAAYPS010000109.1 GCA_012519655.1 Clostridiaceae bacterium
AACGTAATGAATGTCTATTATTTAAAAAATATATTAAGGGGTAACATTATGCTAACAAAGTTGGTATAATGTGATTATCTACCAAGATTGCCATTAGTCTATTCAATGAGCACTTGCGTGAATTGTGCGCCAAATCGCGGGCGCTTCAGTGCCTTCCTTAATGGGTCGAGGCTTGTGGTGCGTTCCAGTGATGTAACCAGCAAGCAGGTTACAAATTAAGGTTGTGCATTTTGAACAAGTTCAAAAGCACTTGGTACGCAATTTACTTGTGCGTTTTATGTGCAATACGCAGCTAAAATTTGATAAAAAGAAAGATGAGTATGGATAAGTTTTTAAATATACTGAACAAATTTTTATACACGATAGAAAGCAATAATAGAAGCCGTTTTGACATTAATGATGCGGAGAAGTTTGTAATTGAAAAAACTGGTGGTTATAATGCCTACGTCAAAACGGGTGGCTACTATTGTTTTTTTGATACAGTGAAAATGCTTGAAAATCAAAGTATTATTGCTCCTATTCAATCTTCGGGCTTTAACGGACTAAACCCAGCTCTTAGTATTCGATGGCGACTAATTAAAGAAGCACAAAACGATGAATGGGATATGGCATTTATGATGCAGCTTTCAGATATATTGGATATGTCAGGATATATCAGAAATAAAAAATGGCATACACAAAAAGAAAAAAACTATATTATAAGTATTTACGATTTTCTGAAGAATTCAAATAATCGGGAACTAGCAAGTTGTGAGGAAAGATGCCTCGAACTTTTCGGAAATGAGAAGTTTTTATTTACTGAAGATAAAAAGGTACTAAGTAGATTGAACTTATCGTACGAGCAGTTGAAAATGAAAAAATATGGGCAAATGTTTACATATTGGATTCGAAAAAGAGATGTTACTAACAGTGTTATTATTCTAGAAAATCATTCAACATTTTTTTCTATGAAACGCTGGGTTGAAGATGGGGGCGCTATTTTTGGGATTTCTCCTGACTTAATAATTTTTGGAGACGGGAAACATATCATAAAGAGTCTTTCGTTTTTAGATGAAATTGCAGATTCAAATAGATGTATGATAACATATTTTGGAGATATTGATCCGGAAGGCTGGCAGATTTATTATACTTTGAAAAGAAACTATCCAGAATATAATATTAATTTACTTTTCCCAGCTTATAAATTCTTAATGGATACCGGGAAAAGCTTTCCAATCGGGGAGAAAAAACAAAACATGAATCCAGATGTTTTAGACTTTATGTTAAAGGAATTTGATGCTATATATCCACAGTATAATGACAAAATACAGAAGCTGTGGAATGAAAAATACAGAATTCCTCAGGAATTTTTAACTTATGAAGAGCTGAAGGATATGGTGCGTTAAAAATGGAGCAGGTAAGCAAAGGCTTTTTTGAAAGAATGAAAAAAATACAGGCGATAAGAATGCTTGGAACGGGTCTGGATGCAGGTGAAATGCAGGAATATGTGCATGAGATCTGTTTTATGTTGCTATTGAAAATATTTCGTCGTGAAATTACCGAAAACCCCAGCCGAACCCGTTCAGACCTTGTGTTTTTAACAATGGAGGTTATGCGAGAAATAAACTTAAACCCCGATAGACCATTGGCTGAGAGAATTACCGATGGTGTTTTGTGGTATCGCGAACCATCAAGGCAGGAGCCTTTTCGAACGAATATTTTCAATGAAGAAACAAAAGAGCATGAGGAGTTTACATTTAGATATCTTAAACCAGATAGAGAGCTTTCTCAGTGGGAAAAAGGTGGCTCCACCGTTTATATGCTGACGGAAATTGCTCAAGAAATTATTTTTATTACTCGTGAAATATTGGAGGAATTTGGTTTTGATATAGAGCAATTCTATACATTACAGCTAATAAAATCAGGTAATTTTAATAAGGCAGAAAGCAGTGTGGATAACCTTATAGCAAGAGTAAGGACTTTAATTCGCAGAGAGCGGGATTATGGAGAGTACATAATTAGAGATCCCCAGGTAATATTTTTTGATAAGCGAAGAAACCGTAATAGAAATGAGTTGGAGATAAAGAACCAGTTTGAAGAGGAACAAAAAGTGTTTCATGAGATGTTTTCCTGGAAAAATAGAATAGGGACTTTTCCAAGTGAGCAGCGGCTTGAAGCTGAATTGGTATTTGAAAATCTTGAGCGAGCACGAATGCTTCATAATGAGTTAGCAAAACTAGTTGTAGGGAATATGGCATTAGAAGTCAAAGTAAGGGTTGAATATCCAGAAAGCTTCTGGAGAACAAGTAATCTTTCATTTAAAAAGGATGTTTGGCAAAATACGATAGTTAAATATGGACTGGATAACTTTGAAAAGCTGGAGAGCTTGTTAAATCCCCTATTTTCGCCAAATGTAGAATTTATATATCCTTTGGATTGGGCATGGGAGGAGCAAATAATTAGAGCACAGGGCGCTGACTTATTTGAAGCTGAAACACAAGAAGAAGCTGATGAAATAACATGGGATGAAAAGGGTGTTGACTGGGAACAGCTGACTATGCTGTATACACCTGTATTTAAAGCCTTGAGCCAACAGAAAAAATTTAAATTTTCTTCATTAAACACACTTAAGAAAACCAATAAGGCAATTTGGATGCAGCAAAGAGAAAACATTGATATGCTAATGATGCTGGCAATTACCGATGTAACACTTACTTCGGTTTATAATATGGCTGAAGGTGTTGATGAACGTTTGGAGTTGTATAGAAGGCTATGTGAACAGGAGCCTTCATTTAAAGCTCTTGAAGGTAAAACAATTACCTCTTATTTAGAAAATGATAAACAAGGAGTAGAATGGGATGAAGTCGTTATATCACCATATGTGATAGAGATAATATAGTTGATCTAATTTAATAAATAAGATCGGGTTTTTTATTGGATAGGAGTAGTATAAAATGTATAATTCAGAAGAGATTAAAAAAGGCTCCCAAGTGTTTTTTGCATTATTAAAAAATAAAATACTACCTGCCTCAGATTCAGTTGCCCAAGAATATTATAACAGTGTTGAGGTTAGAGAAGTTGTTAAGGATATGGCAATTGAGGGTGGTCTTAGAGTTTTCGAAACCCGTGAAAACATCCATATGGTAACAGGTGCTTATGGAAGCCTTTTTGCCAATTCGTACACACAAATGAAGGAAAAATATAAGGGGTTGGAGAGAAAAAGGTATTTTTACCTAGCAAATATTATTATCTGTATTTACCTTGCTGAAGTGGACAAAGAAACTCATATACGTATTAGGTGGGAGGAACAGGGCGTTTCCTATGCAAAGCTAGAGGATTTAGTTACCAAAACACTTGAGTCTTGGATGAAACGACAGCAAGAAGAAAATGAGTTTGCGCAGGAATGGGGTATTGCCCTTGAGCAGATTTATGATTTATGGATTGATGAATTTTCATTATTCAAACAGACTCAGACTACCGGAAAAATAGATGTTGTAAATACAAAAGGAACAAGATATTCATTTATTCATGAGGCTATAAAACCGCTTTCAGATCAAAAGCTAATATATGATAATACAAATGAGCTTAGAATAATACCTAGAAATGAATTGTATGAACGTCTCGATTACTTATATCATAGCCAGGAAAGATACATGCAAATGATAAATATGATTAGGAGAAGCGAGGAGGAAATGCAGGATGCCTAAAATTAGTAAAGTTCGTATTACCGGCGTTAAATACGACAATTTCCGAAAGGGCTATGAAGATACTATTTTGGATTTCACACGCAATGACGAACCCGATCATACTTTAATGACACTTGTGAATCAAGGGGGAAAGGGAGTTTTGATGCAGCTCCTGTCTCAGATCACTATGCCCGATACAAGGTGGGGAAAAGAATCCGGAAACCGTATTATAAGTATGTTTTATGATAGATATCGAAATTTTGTACCATATACTTTCCATGTGCTTATAGAGTGGAAGCTTGATTCAAGCCCTGAAAAATGGCTTATAACAGGTATATGTGTAACAGCTGTAAAGAGAAATACAACAGATGAGCTTGAGGAGAATACAGGTCTAAATTACTTTCATTACACAATAGAGCATGACAATTCTGGTTAT
>JAAYPS010000110.1 GCA_012519655.1 Clostridiaceae bacterium
ATTTTGCCAGTAATGAAGTAAAGACCTTGCATCATTCTTATGATATTTCCATTCCTTATGATTCAATGGGCAATATCTATGTGGGTTATGTCCTGGAGACCGGTGCTTTGTGGAATGGTTCGCTGGGTCATTCAAAAGTTATATTTGATTTCGGTGATATTCCGATATACACCCTGGAAGAGGCATATCCCAACAACTTCTATACAATAAATGGCAATCAATTGATATGGGAACGAAGCGATTTTAAACCCTCCCATAACTTGTTGCTAACAATAAACCCCTATCGCTATTCTGAGGATTATTTTAACATGCACAAGGAAGCATCGTCTGAGCATCTTAAGCCTTTTACGGAAAAAATTGATTTTTTTAAGCTATCCCCGGATACTATTCGAAAAAATAGTGAACATTATTATCAACTGTATCAGACACTTGTTAATGAGGAGCCAATCCGTGCACTCTATATTAAAAGTTGTCTAGGACTTCCTAATGGAAACAGAAAACCTGAGTTTATAGAATGCTCAGTTCGTCAAAACATTGGGAATACATGGTATTTCGATATTTCCGCCATTGATCCTGATGGAGATTTGGTATCTTGTAATGCTGTTATTGACGGCATCGACTCATTCGAGTATAGCGACAGTGCATTTAGAGGTCAGGTTCTTCGTTTTCATCATGAGAAAAAGCAATTCATTGGACAAAGTTTCCTTATGACAGAAGAGAAGAATCCCTTCACCATAACATTTATCTTAACAGACACTTATGGGAACATAGATATAAAAACCATTATGCTTCAAGCTGCTACTCCTGAGTCAAGTCCTACGGAAATATCTACAGAAAGCAGCATTGGAGCAGAAATAGACAAAGAACAGCAGATAGAGGAACAAAAATCCCTTCCTGTAAATCAAACAGCTCAAGATATTGAAACCGACATAGAGCACAAAGCAAATGTACTTCACATGGAGGAAGAAACAGTTCCCATGCTAAAAACAGGTGTAACGATTGTATTATTATGCTGCTTTGGTACGGTACTCTACCTTTACATCAAAAGTAGGAAGAATGGATATATTCTATTTTTTCTCCAGCTTATTTTCTTATACCTGGCTTTTAGCCGTGTTTTGAGTATTTTGACCATGAAAATTGTGAACACGACAATGTTGTCAGAAAATGTTTCCCTGAACATTGGGTTAAGTGCCTTATATTGGGCCATTAGTATGGGGTGCATGATAATAGGAATCATGATGATCAGTAAAAAAGGTGAAGGTTAGTATTCACTATTGTGTTTCCAACCGAATCCTTTACGAATAAGATTGTATATCGTAAGAACCGTCTATATTTTTATTGATAAGGAGTGTTTTTATGAACAAAATAAGATTGAATGATAATAGGAATCATGATGATTAGTAAAAAAGGTGAAGGTTAGTATCTACTTTTATGTTATATGAATAGAGTTCTTGATGATTTATTAAGGAAGATTCTTGTGTTGGAATTTCTATAAATTGCATTTTGAAGTTTACGTATGATATAATCATATAGTTAAGCTTGGTGGTAAATAATAAATTTAATTATATTACATAATATTTTATAAATGGCTTTTGCGATATAGACTTAAAAATAATAGCCATACAATATTTAGCGATATAACTAAAACATATTGTACAGCGAACTTAAAAAGTAACAATCGCAATATGCTAAAAAAAGCATAAGAAAAATGGAGGATAATGTGGCAAACAGAAAAAAAAATAAATTGAAAGTCATTTCGTTAGGTGGTCTTGAAGAGATAGGAAAAAACATGACGGTTTTTGAATACGGAGAAAGCATAATTATTGTGGATTGCGGAGTGGCTTTTCCAGAAGACGAAATGCTAGGGATTGATCTAGTGATTCCCGATGTGACATATCTTGAGAAGAATTTTGATAAGATTAGAGGTATAGTAGTAACACATGGTCATGAGGACCATATTGGAGCATTACCGTATGTTTTGAAAAAATTCTCTGTCCCAGTTTATGGAACAGAGCTTACATTGGGTTTAATAGAAAACAAATTGGTAGAGCATCGAATGCTTGATAAAGTGGATCTGCAAATCACTAAAGCGGGGCAAACAATTCAGTTAGGTGCTTTTAGAGTTGAGTTTATCAGGTCAACGCATAGTATAGCTGATTCAGTGGCTCTTGCAATCCACACGCCTGTAGGCATTGTTTTGCATACAGCGGACTTTAAGATTGATTATACTCCTATTGAAGGCGAGCCAATCGATCTTGCACGTATTGCTGAATTGGGCAAAAAGGGAGTATTGCTGTTAATGGCGGATAGTACCAATGTTGAACGCCCTGGCTATACAATGAGTGAAAGAACAGTAGGAGAGTCGCTTGATAATGTCTTCAAGGATGCAGACTCTAGAATAATAGCTGCTACCTTTGCATCAAATATCCATAGAATACAGCAAATTATTAACTCAGCAGTAAAGTTTAATCGTAAAGTAGCATTAAGTGGACGTAGTATGATAAATGTTGTAAATACTGCAATGAAATTAGGATATTTAAATATTCCACCGAATACTCTCTGGGATATTGATGATATCCAAAAGCTTCCCTGTGAGCAAATCGTGTTGATAACAACTGGAAGCCAGGGTGAACCTATGTCCGCGCTTTCGAGAATTGCGACAAATAATCATCGTAAGGTTAATATAGAAAAAGGCGATTTAGTGGTAATATCTGCAAGTCCAATACCTGGAAATGAGAAGTATATTTCTCGTGTAATAAATGAATTGTTTAAACAGGGTGCAAATGTTATTTATGAAACCCTTGCAGAAATTCATGTATCAGGACACGCAAGGCAAGAAGAACTGAAATTAATTCATAGGCTGGTTCGTCCAAAGTTTTTCATGCCTGTTCACGGCGAATACAGACACTTAAAACAACATTCCGTTCTTGCTCAATCTCTGGGAATGCCGGAAAAGAATATCTTTATAATGGAAAATGGTCAAGTCCTTGAGCTGACTCAAAGAACGGCAAAAATAAACGGAGAGGTTCAATCGGGGAGCATTCTTATAGATGGTCTAGGTATAGGCGATGTAGGAAATATTGTTTTAAGGGACAGAAAACATCTTTCTGAGGATGGGTTAATAGTAATTGTTGTTACTATCAATGCAGATAGAACGATATTGACAGACCCAGAAGTTGTTTCAAGGGGCTTTGTGTATGTAAAGGAATCGGAACAATTAATGGATGAAATACGGGATAAAGCAAAAGAGACAATAAAAAGAAATCTTGATAAGAAGAAAAACAACTATACCAGCATCAAAAACAATTTAAAGGATGAATTAAGCTCATTCCTTTACCAAAAAACAAAAAGAAAACCAATGATACTTCCCGTTATTATTGAGATACCGTGTAAGTAAAACCTCTTACAATATAGGTATTGCGCTAATATTCTACAACTAAATTATTATACTACTAATTGGGAAAATGATAGTTTTGTAACTGTTAATGATTAATTACTGAATAGAGATATAGCATTGCAATATTTTTCAGTTATTAATATAGTACAGGTTTAGTCAAATATAGGCTATAATTATGGATAAAGCATTTTGAAATAAGAATGGAGGGTTTTTTATGCAAAAAAAATATGCTATCGGTGTAGACTTTGGAACGCTATCCGGAAGAGCAGTTTTGGTAGAACTTGACACAGGCAATGAAATTGCTACTGCTGTAAAAG
>JAAYPS010000111.1 GCA_012519655.1 Clostridiaceae bacterium
ACTGCTCACAATTTTACTGATAAATAGTTCCATAACCCTCACCTTTCGTTTATTAAAACGGAATTTATCTCTCTGACAATAGTTGTATAGTCTCCCCCTATACTCGCGACATTAATACCATCGTCTCAACATGGCACGAGTTGATGGAATTGATGTCTGTGGGTATTTTTTGTAGTATCTGTAAGCGGGAACATATCAATATATCGCTATTACCTTAACTTTTTTCTCATAACGAGCCCTTGAGCTGTTTCCAAATACACATAAAACCCACTTTTTATGTACATCTCGTAATAGCCGCCATAATCTGATGACATATAACTCGATTCTTTATATGGGTATGCCTCCACAAAGTCAAATCCGTCCTTAGCTGCATCATCGCATACACGTTCCAATATAAAAGAAGCGATTCCCTTTCTTTTCATTTCCGGAGCAATAGTGAAGCAAAATACTGACTTCACCTTTAAACCCGTATAAGAATCCTCTATAGGAACATAATTCATTTGTCTTCGCCAGCTAACACATTTTAAGCAATCTGATTTAGTATTGGCGTTACACCACCCAATGATCTTATCGCCATTATAAGCAAGATAACCCTGAATATTATTGCCTTTAACATATTGCAAAGCAAGTTTTCTTCTTTTCTCTGCTGTGGAAAAGTCTTTACCTTCACAATCTTCATTACACCAGCATACACAATAACATTTGTGAGCATCCACATTGTCATCATGTGGCGTTGTATCAAAAAAGTGTATATAGTCTTCAGCAAGATCTGGTGTCAATTTTCGTATCTCAATATTCATATCCATATATAACCTCCACCGATAGAAATGAGAAGATTGTACACTTCGCAAGCAATAAAAATTCTGGTTGTAATCTTCTAATCCCTTCTTTCTTAATTAGGTAAGCATACTTATTGGGTTTGTTTTACAGTTATGATTTATTATAACAAATCATAACAATCAAAATTACTAAAGTCAATGTTATCATTAATTTCTTGTCCACAGCCTCAAAATCTACGCATTCTTAGAACACCTCTAATCATAGGTGCTAAAGCAATTTTACATTTATTTATAGTTTTCGTAGTCCATTAATCCTTATATCATCTAATTCTTCAGCAGTTAATGTACCAGCTTCATATAGTTTTAAATATTCTTTAGAAACAGGACTATCAAAAATTAAAATATCATCTGAATTAATAGTTACATCAACTCCTGAACGATATAGTATCTTTATAGGGTTTTAATCGCAAACGGTCATCATCACTTAATCCAGTTGCATAGAATACTGGTTTGTATAAAGCTTTGCATAATGGCCCTTACTTGCTAAAAGTTGTTCATGTGTTCCCTGCTCAATAATTCTACCTTCACGTATTACCAAAATTCTATCTGATGAGCGTATGGTTGAAAGTCTATGTGCAATTACAAAACTTGTTCTGTTTTCAAGAATATTCGATATTGCATCTTGAATAAGGTATTCAGTTTCGGTATCAACAGAGGATGTTGCCTCATCAAGAATAAAAATTGCAGGATCCGATACTATTGCGCGTGCAAAGGATACCAGCTGTTTTTCTCCTGTAGATAAAAGAGAACCTCCCTCACCCACCTGAGTATCATATCCATTTTCCATTTTCATAACTATATCGTGAAGATTGACAAGTTTACTTGCTCGTATAATTTCTTCATCTGTTGCATCCAGTTTTCCATATAGAATGTTCTCCTTTATTGTTCCGCTGAAAAGGTGAGGAGATTGTAGTACATAACCTAGGTTTGAATACAACCACTGCATAGGCATCTGAGTATAATCATACCCATCAATCAAAATTTTCCCTCCGGTTGGTTCATAAAACCTGCATGCGAGATTAACAATAGTGCTTTTTCCAGAACCTGTATCCCCTACAAGAGCGATGTTTTCGCCTGATTTAACAGACAGATTAAAATTCTCTAATACCTTCTCACCAGTTTTATATGAAAAAGAAACATCTTCAAAAACTACCTCGCCTTTAATTTCAGGCCAGTTTTTCTCATCATCAAATCCACTTTGTTCCAATATCTCTATGTTATCTAGTATATCCGGCTCTGTTTCAAGTAAAGACATTATTCTTTCTGCTGATGCCTGAGCAGACTGAAGGTCTGTGAAGATTCTTGCCATATCCCTAATAGGATAGAAAAACTGCAGAGCATAAGTTATAAAAGCAGCGAGAGTACCATATGTTAGCGTTCCAACCATCAAATTACTACCGCCCTTCCATAATACAATACTTGCTCCAATACTTCCTAACAGCGTTACAATTGGCATATATACTGCAGCAAAAGTTGCAGCACTTATCGACTTACGATTCATTTCAAGGGTTATCTTTTTAAAGTCATTCAAATTTCCTTCTTCTCGAACCAAAGTCTTCGTGGTCTTTACCCCCTGAATACCTTCATTAAAAGCCGCCGTTATAAGAGAATTAGTTTTTCTAACATCCCTATGATTAAGAAGTATCCTTTTTTGGAAATATACACTTATAACAAAAAGTAATGGAATTACAGTAAATGTCAACAGTGCAAGTCTCCAGTCCAAAAACAGCATTACTACACTGGTAACAATCATCATGCATAAGCCCCATGCGAAATCAACCAATCCCCACGCTAATGTACTTCCAAGTCTCCATATATCTGAAGTAAGTCTAGTCATCATCCAGCCCACAGGAGTTGTATCATAATATGAAAATGATAAATCCTGAAGATGATTGAATCCTTCTTGTCTGATGTCGTAACATATTCCTGTTTCTACATGACCTGCATATGAAATCATAGCTTTTACTATTATCATCTGTATAACAATAATCAACGCATATGTAATAAAGAAGACTGCGGTGCCAGCAGTAGATTTCATTATAATAAAATTGTCTATGGCATACCTTTGCATTAGAGGAATTACTGCATCAAACCCTGCTATTATCGCCATAAATAAACTGAGCACCAATAATCTTTGCTTATATGGTTTGGCATACCTCAACATTTTACGCCAGAGCGCTATATTAAAACCTTTTGAGAAAACTTCTTCCTGAAAAGTATTATCCATATTATCTGCTCTCTCCTTCCTGTTCTTCAACAGAACTCTGGATGTTCCAAATCCTTGAATACAAACCGTCTTCAAGAACAAGTTCTTCATGTGTTCCCTTTTGGACAATTGCCCCTTTATCTATAACTATTATGAAATCCGATTGTGCTAAAGTGTTTATTCTATGCGAGATAATAAAAGTCGTTACACCTTTGCTGCGCTCTCTTAATGCTTGTCGTATCATAATATCTGTTTCCATATCAACAGCGCTAAGAGAATCATCAAAAATAAGCACAGGATGATTTTTTAACACCGTTCGTGCTATTGCCACACGCTGAACCTGTCCTCCTGAGAGAGTAACTCCCCTTTCCCCTACAAGGGTATCGTAGCCGTTTTCAAAGGATAGTATAGAATCATGTATTGCCGCAATCTTAGTAGCCTTTTCAATTTCATTAATGCTTGCTTCTGGATTAGACATTTTTATGTTATCCATCACAGACTTTGAGAAAAGGAATGGTTCTTGCAGCACAATTCCAACATGGCTTCTTAACCACTTTTTATCTACTTCTTTTAGCTCATGACCATCAATTTTAATCGAGCCGTTCTGATAATCAAAGAGCCTTACTAGTAGATGCATTAATGAAGATTTTCCACAGCCGGTAGGTCCTAACACTCCAACTGTTTGACCTTGTTTCACTTCAAAAGAAATATCTTTCAAAGGGCATGTACCATCAGGGTAATGAAAACTCACATTTTTAAATACAATATTCCCTTTTATTTCTGGAGTTAGACCCTGAACCTCCTTAGGCTCTGTTGGCTTATCGAGTATATCAATTATTCTATCGAAAGCTACAAAGGCTTGCCCCATATCTGATATTACTCTTCCAAGTTGACGAATAGGCCAAATTAGATTTCTTATATAAGCTACAAAAAGTATAACAGTCCCAAGTGTAATCATACCTGTTGCTGCCCAGCTTACCGAAATAAATAATACAATCATTGCCTGAGTCATGCATAATAAATCTGACATAGACCAGTACCAAGCCATTAGCTCATTGAGCTTTCTAACCTCATCTCTCAAATTAATATTTTTCTCATTGAACCTGTCACTCTCATATGCTTGCCTGGCAAAAGCCTTTACAACGCGTACGCCTGTAAGACTTTCCTGAAGTGTTGTATGGAGCTCTGAATCTGCTTGTTCCACTTCCCGAAAGACTTTCTTAACCTTTGTAAAAAATATCATGGAAGCTAAAAAAATAAGAGGTATTACACAAAGGGAGTACAAAGTTAATTTCACATTTAAATTGATCATTACGATAAGTGTAAATACTACTGTAAATAATATCTCACCAACCTGGGTCACCTGATTAGCCATGAATTTTCTCACAGTCTCTACATCGGCTGTACTCCTTTGGGTAAGATCGCCCGTTTGTGACTTAACATGCTCAAAGTATTCCATATGTTGAAGACTATCATATAAAGTGTCGCGAATATTTTTAGTAGCATTTTCCGTAGTTACAGCAATCCAGCGGTTCTTAATATACTGAAAGATACCTGTAATTGCCGTCAGCAAAATAAATACCAGACCCAATATCCATATATTCTGTCTGAGAGCATCCCTACCGCCAAAGTTGGTAACCAAGTTCAAAATCCAAACAGGCAGATTCATAGGTTCTTCTCCAACAACAGAATCTATTGTGAAACTTATAACCATGGGGCTTATAATTGAAAATATAACTGCTACTCCAGAAAAAAGTATTGCAGTGAAATATTTAAATAAATTCCCCTTCATAAACAGCTTTAATATTTTAGGTTTTTTCATAACAACCTCCCACCAATGGAGACGAAATCTTTGAAACATATTTTGAAACGTATTAATTTAATAAAGGCTGCAGATCCTGAAGGAATCTGCAGCCTCACTATTCAATAGATGTTAACTCATGTGTGTACAATAGGATTGCAGTTCCTTATATAATGTAAGTATGCCATATTTAATACTTTATGGGTGTTAATATCTAAACGTGTTCTCATGATTACCCCCCTAATTCCAGGAAACCTAAACAAAATTATCTCTATACAGCACGACAAGCTATAAGCAAGTCTAAAGGCCTGATTTTGAGTATCTAATTTTACCCACTTTTTATATATTACTCTGACTTTTAAATAATGTAAAGAGAAAGAATTTCTATAAAGTATTTATAATAGAATATTGCTTTCCCGTCTCGGTTGCGAAAGTAATCCCATCTTCATTCACTACCGCATTTACCTTGGCACCATTACATTGAATGTTTAATTTTTCATTGGTAATTATCGTACAATCACTCCCGCAATTTGAATAAATAGTCGCTTTAGTCAGCATTCCTTCATGCCATTGAACATCTACAGTAAATCCACCCCTTGCCCTTAATCCTTGCGCCTTACCATTTCGCCAGCGGTGTGGAATTGCTGGGAGAAACTCCAATCCCCCCTCATGACTTTGCATAATCATCTCTGTAATACCCGCAGTTCCACCAAAATTCCCATCTATTTGAAATGGTGGATGGGAATCAAACATATTATACTGTGTGGATTTCCTTAAAAGAGCTAATACATTTTCATATGCCTTTGTACCATCTTTTAGCCTTGCCCACATATTAATAATCCAAGCTCTACTCCAGCCGGTATGTCCCCCTCCATGCTCTAACCTTCTTTCAAGAGTCCTTCTTGCTGCTTGAGCAAGTTCAGGTGTTTTCCTAACTGTGAAAATATTTCCGGGATGTAGTCCGAAAAGGTGCGATATATGTCTATGACCTAATTCTGCCTCTTCGTAGTCTTCAGACCATTCCTGTATTTGTCCATATTTCCCTATTTCGGGTTTAGGTAGTTTATTAACAACACATTGCAACTGCTCTATGATAGTAAATTCAATGCCAAGGATTTCAGCTGCTTTAATACAACTGCTAAACAGTGTATAAAGTATCTGACTATCCATGGAAGGTCCTATGCACAGACAACCTCTCTCACCATTATCCAGAATATATGTATTTTCAGGTGATACAGAAGGACTTGTCACCAATCTCCCTTTATCATCCTCGATTAAAAAGTCCAAAAAGAATTCGGCTGCTTCCTTCATAATGGGAAAAGCACGTTCTAAGAAATCCTGTTCTAACCCATATTCGTAATGCTCCCAAAGATGCAAACAAAGCCATGCCGCACCCATCGGCCAGTATGATGCAGGAATATATATATCCTGTGGTGCCGTATCTGCCCAGATATCGGTATTGTGGTGTGCAACAAATCCCCTACAATCGTACATTTTTTTAGCTGTAATTCTTCCGGGAACTCTCATTCTTTCAATATGATCAAACAAAGGTTCATGGCATTCAGGAAGATTGCACACTTCCGCTGGCCAGTAGTTCATTTCAGTATTTATATTAATTGTATATTTACTATCCCATGATGGAAGCATATCCTTATTCCAAATTCCCTGAAGGTTTGCAGGCAAACTCCCAGGACGACTACATGAAATAAGAAGGTATCGTCCAAACTGGAAATACAAGCATATGAGACCTGTGTCTTCTTCACCTGCTTGCATTCTCTTTAGGCGTTCTGATGTGTCCAGTATACTTGGATCAAACTCACCGTTTACATCGTCTATACTTAAAGAAACTCTGTCATATAACATGGAATAATTATGTATATGGTTTTCATAAAGTTCATAATAGTTTTTATTTGCAGCATTATTTAGATACTTTTTACACTGATTTTCATAATCGCTGTGATAAAAAGTTGTAGCAGCAGACAGTATTAGTGTAACTGTATCAGCTTGTTCTACAACAAGATTTTCGCCTATAGTTAAAACCTTTCCACCTTCATTAACGGCTTTTACCATAGTGCAGAATTGAACAGCTTTTTCCGAACCACAGCTTGCATACATAGCAATTGTATTATTATCAAAAGATTTTACTTCATCCAAATACCTTCCTCTTCTAAGAAAAGCCATAAGACTTATTTTTCCTGGATTGTCTGCGCTTATTCTTATAACTACTGCCTGATCTGGAAATGTTGAAAAATATTGTCTCGTATAATTCACACCATTAGCTTTAAACTTGACAGTTACCATGGCTTTTTCAAGATCCAACTCTCGAACATAATCTTCAATTTCACTATCGTTAATATCAAAATCTAAAAATAAATTCCCCATAGTTTGGTATGTACGTTGGCTCTCGGGAACCCCTGACAAAGCCATAGAGGCAAGCTGCTCTGCCTCTTTTATTCGTCCTTCTTTTAATAACTGTCTGATCTTATGTAAGTTTTTTAATGCATCTGGATTGTTTCTATCAATGGGTTCTCCATACCAGATACTATCTTCATTAAGCTGTACTTGCTCTCTTTGAACATTGCCGTACACCATTGCCCCCAATCTTCCGTTGCCGATTGGAAGTGCCTCATTCCAAGTTGCTGCAGGCTTTTTATACCATAACCTATTCTCACTTTTAACTTTTTTACCCATTGTTTACCTCACTTTTTCATACTAAAGAACTAAAACGATTCTACTATGTGATACAAGATTATTATACCATTTTAAACATGTTAACAAAACATCAGGAGTATGAATATTACAAATCAAAATAAGAAGTCTCCCGCGCTTAGGTGGATGGAGCATATCACAAGCTATTTGGATCCAATATCTGTCCACATATTTATAACAACTCTTATTGAAGCTAATGCCGAAGATTTATCTTTTGCCTCCAAATAAGCCGTTAATGCTACTAGCTCTGATTCAATCTCATTTACAACATCGTGGTCTATCTCAACTTGCATGAAGGGTTTAACCTTTTCCCATCTTCCCATGGAATCAATTAAAATCCCATCTGCAATATCATAGTTCTCTTCGGAAATGGCTTTTTCTAGCATCACAAGTGATTGTGAAAAACCTGTTTTATTATCCACTGGCTTTTTTAGTAGTGTGCACCTTGATATGAGAATAATTAATATAAGTATAATAAGCAAAAATGCAGTCTTCTTCACTCTTTCCACCTACTTATTCCTTTATTGATATTGTATAAGTTGTTTTATTATCCTTCATGTCAATAAAAAGATTGCCCTGTGTATCTAATTGTGCAAGAAATATGTCTTCAACATTCATTATTTTCTCCTTTTTGAGATGGTGTTCCAGACATGCCTTAGACAAATTAACCGAGCGTAAAGCCTCCATGTTTACACATCCGTCCATGATTAGGTTTGTAGGTAATCCAACATATTGTGTTGGAATGTTCATATCTTGAGGTGTCAATGGCTGTTTCTGTGATTTAAGTAATACACTGAGTTTCCCATTTTGCTCTAATACAGCAAATTCCACATCATTAATATTGAACACATCTTTAGTTCGGAGCATTGACATTAAATCTTCAATAGAGAGTTGATTTCTACTTAGAATGTTATTATCAATTTTACCGTTTTGAATGATTATTTCGGGGACGCCTTCTACAACTTTTCTAAATAACGTGCTTTTCAACCCAATAAAAGCAAGAATAATAGCCAATAACGCCCAAACAATCATACCTGTAATGGTTGCCCATGTATTTTCATTAACTTGAACAGATAGTGTTGAAGCAATTGAGCCAATAGTTATGCCAACAACATAATCAAAATAAGTAAGTTGAGAAACTTGCTGTTTACCAATAAGTTTCACCAATAAAAGTAGGAAAAAGAAGCTAATGATGGATCTAATTATTACTACAACAACAATGGGCATTATAATCCTCCATAAAAAGATAACTACTTTTATCTTGGCTGGATTTATTTAAAAGTATTCAGTTATTGGGTTTACAGCACAAAGAGCTTATGATGTATTTGACAAATATTCGAGCTATCTTAGTAGTTTGGTAATAATAAATTCAATATCAGCATGGACATAATACCCACTGAGACAGTAACAAATAAATTTTTTGTTTTATACGCAACCAAAAGACTTGGAATTGCAGCTAACAAATTCTTATTATCCAGACTAAAATTTACCGAATCCTCAAAAATAACAACTTCGGGTACAAGTAATGCTGATAAAATTGCTACAGGTATGTATTTTAGCCACCTCAAAAACCAATCAGGTAGTTTAAATTTTGATAGCACAATTATCGGTAGTGCCCTCGGTATATAAGTAACTATGCTCATTCCGAGTATGATAAGGATTGCTTGTTGTTCCATTTTTCAGCCATCACTCCTATCGTTGCAGCAATAATAGCAGCAATTATAACATTATAGTTTCCGCCAGTATATGATTTTAGTATCAATGACAATAGACCTGCACAAATGCACACCAAAAGACCTCTCTTATCTTTTAGTTGCGGAACGAGTAGTCCTATGAACATTGCAGATAATGCAAAATCTAAACCCCATTTTGTAGTCTCTGTGAGTTTACTACCGAATATGCCCCCTATCACAGTAGACAAGATCCAGCTTGAGTGCGATGCTATATGTAAGCCACCAAAAAAACCAGCCGAAGCTTTGTTATTTTGAACATAGTTTCCTGATACAGCAAAAGTTTCATCAGTTATTCCAAAAGAAATTAATGATTGAATAACAGATGAAAGCTTCTTCATATGGGGTGCTAGAGAAGCACTCATTAAAAGATGCCTTAAATTAACAAGAAATGTTGTAGTAATAATGGAAATTGCCTGGCTACCAGAAAACATCATGGCTGCTGCAATAAACTGAGCTGAGCCAGCATAAACAAATAAGGACATAAAAAAAATATTCCCAACTGTAAGTCCTTGCTGAGATGCAAGGATACCGAAAGCTAAACCAATAGGTACATACCCTATCATAATAGGTATAGCAGCTTTAGCACCTTTTCGCCATTCACTAATCATGTTTCCCTCACATATAAAATATGAATTATTAACATTAAATGATAAAGCAACAAAGTAAATAACGCAAGTACAATACAAAACAGCGGTCAATAGACCGCTGAATGTGTTAAATATCCTTGTATATTCTATTCTTAGTTATATGACTTTCCTCATATCTGACAAAATTTTTTTAATGCTGTGCTCAGATAGACAGTATTGCTCGGACAAATCTGATATACAAGCACCATTTCTATATTTTTTTACTATCTCAATATTTCTTTTCATATAGTGTTTTCGAGCACCATTGGCTTCTCCCCACTTTAGTCTGACTGTCTCTTTTTTCGGGATATATAATACCTCTCCTTGAACATATACTTGCACTTGTTTTAACAACCATTCGGGTAATGCTTCCTTAGCATTGTAGTACTTCAATTTGTCACACTCCTTTTACCTTCAAAACCCCTATGCTATAAAAACTTAAATGACATAAAAACACAAAAATGTCCGCTGAAATAAACCTTCGCGGACATAAAAAAACACGATAACCATTTATCGTGCCAAGTTTTATATTAAAACTATTATTTAACAATTAACATAGCATTCATATAAAAGATATTCCATCGTAATTGTTAAACAATACTTATTTGGAACCAAATTAATAATTCCTTCAGTAACAGGCATAAGGGTTATTTCCAAACACAGAAGGCTTTGCTTCACACCTTCTGACAATATTTAATTATTCTGTGATCACCTCAAAAGAAGTAATTGCTATTTGTCTAAAAAATGTTCTGAAAATCATTATTACACCCCTTTCCTGAGTATTGCTATTTACCATTATATTCTAATGGTGTCAAACGGTCAATAGAAAAACTAATTATAATTATTCTTTATTCATAATGCTTCGATTACCTGAAGGAAGTTATCTTTATTATTGATTGATATTGTGATATAATAATATTACAATTCGACCATTTTTCATTAATAATTGTACAGGCACCATCATAATGTTAATTTGTTGTAGTTCATTATATTATGGGTATATATATTTAGTACTTTATAACTTTAGGGGGTTAAGCATGGAATATCGTAAATTTAGTAAATTTGATAAACCAGTGTCTTTATTTGGAATTGGATGTATGAGGTTTCCCACAATAAAAGAGGGAAATGAAAATATCGTTGACGAAGCTGAAGCCATCAAAATGGTCAGATACGGTATTGATAACGGCGTTAATTATATTGATACAGCGTATGGATATCATAACCATCAAAGTGAAGTTATTGTCGGTAAAGCCTTAGCTGATGGATATCGTGAAAAGGTCTATTTAGCAACAAAATCACCTGTTTGGCTTGTTGAAAAATATGAGGATTTTGATCGTCTACTGGACGAACAACTAGGAAAACTAAATACCGATTATATCGATTTTTATCTTTTGCATGCCTTGAATAAAGAAAGATGGGACAAAATAAACGAACTGAATGTTTTTGATTTTTTGGAAAAAGCAAAAGCAGCAGGCAAAATCAGATATATTGGTTTTTCGTTCCACGATAATGCTGACGCGTTTCGTGAAATTGTGGATAGTTATGATTGGGACATGTGTCAGATCCAATTGAACATAATGGATATGCATGAACAGGCTACTGTGGAAGGTTTAAAATATGCAGGTTCTAAAGGTATTCCTGTTGTTATTATGGAGCCTTTAAAGGGTGGCAAACTAGCAAGTGGTACAACACCTGAAATTGAGGCAGTATGGAACAAAGCAACTGAAAAAAGAACACATGTTGAATGGGCATTTAGATGGCTATACAATTTCCCTGAAATAGCTGTTATCCTAAGTGGAGTCAGTAGTTTCGAACAACTTAAAGATAATCTGCGTATTTTTTCAGACGCAAAAGCCAACTGCATGACTGAAAGTGAACTAGCACTCGTAGAAGAAGTCCGCCAAATATATCTTGACAAAACTAAAGTACCATGTACTGCATGCGAATATTGTCTGCCATGCCCATCTGGTGTTGCAATACCAGGTGTATTTAACCTTGTTAACTCAGCTATTATGTACAATGACGAAGAAGGTAGCAGAAGAATGTATGCTAACAACTTTGTGAAAGAAAACAGAGATGCATCTTTGTGCGTTGAATGCGGTCAATGTGAAGAAGCATGCCCACAGAACATCCAAATCATTGAGGACCTTAAAATGTCACACAAGTTCCTCAGCGTAGACTAAAAACATCTTGTATTAAAAAATCCTGAACGAAAGTTTAGATGTGTCTTCTAACACTTAAATGAGTTTTTTATTCTATATATGGAGTCAGCCGGATATAAAGTTCCGGCTGATTTTTAATATGTAAGAGTGAAGCTATCTATATAAGTGTTGTTTTTTCGCTATATAAATAATACAAATGAATAGCAATTTTATATAAACAAGATAAGACTTACAGCCATAACCATCATACCAGCAATAAGCCCATAGATTGACAAATGCGCTTGCCCGAACTCTCTTGCGGCAGGTAGGAGTTCATCTAAAGCAATATATACCATAATTCCTGCAACTGTTGCAAAAACCACTCCAAATATAACATCATTTAGAAATGGCATCAAAATCAAAAAGCCTACTAAGGCACCTAAAGGCTCAGCCAGACCCGATATAAAAGATAGCTTAAATGCCTTTTTCTTATCTCCTGTCGCATAGTAAACAGGAATTGACACAGATACTCCCTCAGGAATATTGTGTATTGCAACCGCAACGGTAATGGCAATTCCTAGATTGGGATCCTTTATGGCTGCGATAAAAGTAGCTATGCCTTCAGGAAAGTTATGGATTGCAATAGCCAATGCTGTTAATGCTCCCATTCTCATTAATTTCGTGGAATCATTAGGCACATTTCCTTCTTCAATATCTTCAATTCGTTTTATCTCGTGAGGATTTTCAGCTGAAGGGATCAATTTATCTATTACCGCAATAAACAGCATTCCCGCAAAGAAAGATACTGCTGCTACCCACGCTCCATTTCTTTGTCCAAGAGCTAAGGCAAGAGTTGACTGTGCTTCCACATACATATCTGCAAATGACACATATATCATAACACCTGCAGAGAAACCTAATGATATTGATAGAAAACGAGTATTAGTTCTCTTTGCAAAAAAAGCTATAATACTGCCAATTCCTGTGGATAAACCTGCGATTAGAGTTAATCCGAAGGCTATCAATACTCTTCCCATATCTATATCCATACTGTCTCCTCCTAAACTAGACTTGTCTCTATGATGTTACCACATTTTATTTGCTTTAATCAAATTTCTGCGGTATTGAAAAAAAGAAGAAAGAACGCTAAACTAATGGTATGATATTAATAGTAAAAAGCATTACAAAATGTCAATTTTATTGTAATTATCTTTTTGCGAACTCACCTTTTTCTAAAAATACACATTGTCGGGGGATAACTAATGACAAGAAGACGCAGAGGTTCAAAGATTTATAAAAACTTTATTATTTCATATATTGTTACACTTATGGTTCCTATGTTCATTATGTCATTTATTGTTCTATTTCATTATGCTAATGTATTGAAAGATGAAGTAGAGACAAATTTAAGAAATCCTTTCATTAAAAGTGTTGAGAATTTTGATGCGCAAATAAACCAATTAACAAGAACTTCTCTTCAGATAGAATTAAATGACATTTTAAGAACTGTTGATATTAAAGAAAGACCATATGATGCAGTAAAGATTAAAAATGAACTATTAAAATATAGTACAAATTCTTTCGTGAACGATATATTTTTGTACAGTTATAAAGATGACTATATATCAGCCTTCAACTTCCTTTGCTCGCTTGATATTTTTAATGATTTTATTCTGAACAGTGAGTTGACAGATTTTAGCATAATTGAATTTAAAGAATCAAGTAAACAATCTGGAATGTACTATTTTCCAATAGATTCCATCTATCTTGCCAATAAAGAAAACCATTTAATGTATTTAAATAAGCTCCCTATAAATAATACAAACTCATATGGAATAATCATGTACATGATTCCACAAGAAGCTTTAAAAAATGTATTAGCTCCTGCTATTAGCGAGAACAATCATCTATTTATTGTCGATCCTGAAACAAAAGAAATACTCTTTACTTTATCAGAAAACCCTAACCCTGAGTTAGCAGAAATATTCAACCATACAATTAAGTCAAATAACGATATTGAGAATATTACTGAGATCGAGATACACGGTGATAAATATTCACCCTTTGTTCAATCATCCTCAAAAGCTCCTTATCTCTTTGTCCAATTAATGCCAGATGATCTCCTCTCATCAAGGATAAATCAAATAAGGACGGTTTATTTTATTAGTATGGCTGTAATTATCGTTATTAGTGGATTTTTAATTGCTATATTGATGCGTATAAACTATAGGCCTATTAAGAGATTAAACCAGTTTCTTGAAGATAATTTCCAACATTCAAAAGAAACTATGGGGGACAAATTAAATGAATTAGAACAACTCGAATATGTACTCATTCAGTATGATAAGGAAAATACCGATCTAAAGGAGTTTGCCTCTGCCAGCAAAGATGCAGTTAAAAGCTATCTAATCGATTGTTTTCTTTTAGGGCAAGCAAGAGAAATAGACAATATTATTGAGATATGTAGTAAAGCAGAGCTCGAATTCGAAATGGATTATTATTGTACACTAATAATCAAAAGTAATAACATTCAAAATGCGTCTAATGAAGAAGTTATTAACATATTGTCATCAATAATAAATAATTCTCAAATAATACTGCACCGTGATATACATTCTAGTAATTTTGTTGTGTTATTTGGTAGTGATCTAAATGATGATAAGCACGCTCATATTATATCCCAGAAGATTCAAGAGAGCCTTAACGAAGAATATGATGGCGATGTCAGAATAGGAATGGGCAATTTCTATAAAAGCATATTTGATATTAATTTATCATATGAAGAAGCCCTAAGGGTATTGGAGTATAATAGTCTTCT
Organism: Clostridiaceae bacterium; assembly: GCA_012519655.1. Lineage (GTDB taxonomy): Bacteria > Bacillota > Clostridia > DSM-8532 > DSM-8532 > Thermoclostridium. The sequence goes on from JAAYPS010000111.1 coordinate 14,874, forward strand.
TTCTAAGCCAAAGATAATTCGATTTAATGATATATTAAATAAAGATGTCAACAGTATTAATTATCCATTTTCTCTATTTGATGAGCTTGAAAGCTCTGTCTATAGTAGTGATATTTTTGCTATTAATGATAATATAAACAAACTTGTATATCACATGAAGAACGAAAACTTAAGTATTTTCTGGGTAAAAAACATCTGTTACGATACCGTTAATACAATATCTAAGGTATTATTAAAGAAATACAATCACTCACCATTAATTAGCAAACATTATCTAGAAAAAATCTATGGTTCAAACATTAGTACTTTTGATGATATTTCAGAAATAATGAAAGAGATATCTGAGGATATTACTAATTATTTAAGTGTGGACAAAGAATCTTATGAATTAAAACTCCTTCAACAGATCGTTCACTATATTCGTGAGAATTTTCAAAACCCTGAATTTGGATTGCAAAATATTGCAGACTCTCTTCAGATGTCACCTCCATACTTAAGTCAATATTTCAAAAAGAATACTGGGTATACAATATCAGAATATGTTACTAGGCTTAGAATGGAAAAAGCCAAGGATTTGCTGAAAAACTCAGATTTGAGTGTTAATGATATTGCGAATGAAGTAGGCTATTATAGCGTACCAAGCTTCATAAGGAAATTCAAAGAGATAGAACAGATTACACCTGGTAAGTATAAGAAAAAGTATTCATAACCGCAACAACCATGAAAAAAACAGGGCTTTTCAGCCCTGTTTTAAATTTGTTTTGTTACTTTTTATTTCTCAACTCTTTCAAATGCTGTTTTGTACAACTCTAGGTATCTGTCTACTCCTAATCTGTCAAGGTGCTTGATATAATCATCCCATTCAGCTTCCATGCCACCATCACTTATCCATCTACCATGTGTTTGGATAACGTATTGTACTATGTCTGTTTGCAATAAGCTTAATTCTTCAAGCTCTTCTGCACTGAACTTAAATGCATAGTTGTAAGGCCATTTTGAAAGATGTGGTCTGTATACTTCACAGGCTCTAGTTTTTGCTAAACTACTTGCCTTTTCTGCTATATACTTGTCCATAACAGTTTTAGAAAGTAATACACAACCCTGTGATATAGGTGCTGACATGAACCAGTCACTTGGTTCAACGTTTTCAGGACGCAAGCCACTGTTTACTTCGTACTTACCAGGCTCTTTTTCAGATGGAATCAGAGCTTCTGTTTCAGTCCATCCTGCAGGCTTATACATACCGAAAGCCATCTGAGGAAGATATTCTTCGTTATGATAATAATCAACAAATCTGATTATTACTTCTGGGTTCTTTGCTTTTGATGTAATAGCAAAACCACCTTCTGCAAATGACGCAGCACTTGCCCAAATCTGCTTTCCTTCAGGTGATTTAAGAGCAGGCATAAATGTGAACTTTTCTTGGTCTTCTTCAAGAATCATAGAATTATCTTTTCTATAGTCAAAGTAAACGCCTACACTTTTTTGAGTTCTAAGTTTGTTAGTCAACAAAGTTCTGTCTTGGGTAAATACTTCAGGGTCAATTAGGCCTTCAGCATAAAGTTTTCTCATATATGCTGTAGCTGCCTTCCATTCATCGGTGGTAGCTGTGAAAATAACCTCGTCGTTATCATCTATAGCTATATAGAATGGAGTGTCATTAACACCAAATGCATAATAAATAGGTCTGAAGTCACGCTTAACTTCTCTGTTTAGATCGTTACCTTCCTGATAAAGGAAACTCATAGGTAGTGAATCTGGGTAATTCTCTTTAAAAGCTTTTAGAACGCTATAAAGCTCATCTGTGTTGGTTGGTATACTAAGACCTAAATTATCTAGCCATTCTTTATTGATAATGGAAGAAATATGACTATCAAATCCTTCGTCAGTAAAGGTTGCTAATTGATAGATCTTACCATCCATACTTCTTACAAACCCATCATATTGTGGATATTCTTTTCTGATTGCATTGATATTTGGTGCATATTTGTCAAGTAAGCCTTCAATATCAATTAGGACTCCATCAGCTCCATATTTTTGAACTTCATCGTGAGAAAGACTCTTTGGTCCGTAGAAAGCGTCTGGATACTCTCCACTTGCTATTGTGAGATTCTTCTTTTCTGTCCAGGATGCCTGAGGAATTAGATCCCAGTCAATTTTAACATTTGTCTCATCCATAAGATGCATGAAAAGCTCAGTGTCACCAAGATTTCCCGGTCTTGTATTGTTCATCTGAAGACCCATAAAATAATATGACACTTGATCCTTAACTATGGGAGCACCCGTTAGATACATGTTACCTTCCATTTCACGTCCATCTCCTGATGTTGAACCTGTATCTCCTTGAGCAGGTGCTTTTGTTGGAGTAGCCGTAGGCTTTGGTGTCGTAGTCTGTCCACATGCTGTAAACACAACAAGAAGCATTGAGACTAGCACTAATGTTAGAATTCTTGTAAACGTACTTTTGTTCTGCATTTCATAACCTCCTTAAAAAATTTATATTTAACCCCAATGAGAAATCCCAGTGAGGAATAAATCTAATAATTATCTTATCCTTTTACAGAGCCCATCGTAATGCCCTGTATGAAATATTTCTGCATGGTAAGATATACAACCATCATTGGCAACGTAGCCATAACGATAACACCATATTTCATCTGTTCAGCTGCACGTAACATCTCAGTAAGAGCTTCTTGGTCTTCCATCATGTCATAAATAGTGGATGATACTTGAGATGTGGCCAGTAGTTCTTTCAAAACAATTTGCAAAGGCTGGTAATCAGGATTATCAAGGTATATCATAGCTCTGAAGAAATCATTCCATTGCCATACAGCATAGAATAGTAGCATGGTCACTATTATGGGTCTTGAAATTGGTAGTAATATTTTGAAAAAATACCCAAAGTGCGAACACCCGTCTATTTCCGCTGCTTCATTTAAGCTTTCAATATGGCTTGACTTAAAGTATGAACTTGTAACTAAAAGGTTCCAAACTTGAATACCATTAACTATTAACAGTACATAAGGTGTATTGCGAAGACCTAATTTATTTACAACAATATATAATGGGATCATACCACCTTGGAAGAACATGGTTATCAGCAAAAATATGGTAAATGGTTTATGTCCGGAAAAATCTTTCTTGGACAATGGATAAGCAGCAAATAAGGTTAATGTTGCACTAATAAATCCTCCAATTAATGCGTAAAAAAATGAATTTTTATATCCATTAAGAAGATTTCTAAACCTAAAAATCTTTTTATATCCAGAAAATGTTACGTCCATTGGAAAAACTGTAAGCTTTCCAGCTATAACATAATCCGGATTACTAATGGAAGCAATAATAATAAAGTACAGTGGATACAGAATTATTAAACATGCAATTATTAATAAAATCTTAGTTACAACTTCAAATATAGCATCTTCCCTTGAACTTTTGATTGCGCGAATATTACTCATTTACAGCCCCCCCCCTACCATAAGCTTTCTTCAGTAAGTTTTTTACTAATAAAATTCGTTAAGATTAAAAGTGTAAGGTTTATAAAAGTTTTAAATAAATCAATTGCTGTTGAATAGCTGAATTGAGCATTTATTAACCCGACTTTATAAACATACGTTCCAAATATTTCAGAAGTTTCTAAGTTTGTAGCTACTTGCATAAGCAAAGTTCTTTGAGTATCTACATTTAATATTCTACCAACGCTTAATAACAACATAGTAACAAGTGTGGGCATAATTGAAGGTATATCAATATGCCAAATTTTTTCTAATCTTGTTGCTCCATCAATTGTTGCCGCTTCATACAAACCAGGATCAACAGAAGTCAACGCTGCAAAATATATTATAGCTTGATAGCCCGTCCTTTGCCATACATGGGATAAAACATATACATGCCTGAACCATTTGGTTTCTGCCATAAAATAAATTGGACTAACACCAAATAACTCCAGAAGTTTGTTAACAATTCCAGACGTGGGCGAAAGAAACAAATACAGCATACCAACCAATACAACCATGGATATAAAATAGGGTGCAAATGTAACTGTTTGCGTAAACTTTACAAGCCTTTTACTCTGTGTTTGATTGAGTATTACAGCAAAAATAACAGGAAACGGGAACCCTACTACAAGATCGTAGAAACTTAATACCACAGTATTCTTCATTAATTGTGGAAACATAGGTGAATTTAAGAAACGTTTAAAATATGTTAAACCTACCCATTTTGCTTCTAATATTGGTTTTGTTATACTGTAGTTTCTAAATGCAATTTGCACACCATACATAGGCAAGTAATGAAATATAATGAAGTAAACCACAACAGGTAAAATCAAAAGATACAGTTGCCATTCGCCTCTGGTAATAAGTTTATGCTTTATTCTATGTGCAATACTATGCTTTTTCTGAACCTTCATACTATTTGCTGAAGCAATTTCATTTGTTCGCAACTGAATACCCTCCTTTTAGGTGAATATAATAAATAGCAAAGTGTAAAAACATTAATCTATAGAACTGAAATCTATAGATCTCATAAGAACTTATATTTTGAATAATTTTTATTCAGTTTTTGTATGTTCTAAGTGATAAAGTTATTTTACACGTTCATTATAGAGACTATATGCATAACTGTAAATAATCATATAAAAAGCTGCTTAAATCCATTAGTTTCAATGCTTAAAGCCAATAAATTATCCAAATTTAATTGCGTTATAGCATACTAATCAAATCATTTGAAGCAATACAAAAAAATGTGCAGAAAATATTGCGTATAACAACTGATAACACAGGGTTTCATAGAATTATGTTCAATTTTTATCATTTAAAAAACCGATTGCAATCTCTGATTACAATCGGTTTTTAGTATCTTTACATAAGTTTTCACAAATCTCAACTAAGAAGTAAATTTAGTCGTTCTCAATTAATAATTTTTTAAACGTTCTTCCAATGCAGCTAGTTGATCTTTGAGTTCTTGTGGAAGTTTTGGTTCATAGCTCTTATAATGTTCTTTAATTGACTCAACTTCTTTAAGCCAATCTTCTTTGTTAACTTCTAATAGCTCTTCCATATCTTCCTTGCTAACATCTAAGCCCTCAACATCAATAGCATCGGCTGTAGGCATATTACCTATTGGGGTTTGAACTGCTTTACCCTCACCGGTAACTCTTTCAAATATCCATTTAAGAACACGACTATTTTCACCGAAACCAGGCCATAACCATCTACCATCATCATCTTTACGGAACCAGTTAACATAATAAATTTTTGGTAATTTATCTGCGTCGGTCTTTGTGCCAGTATCAAGCCAATGTTGTAGATAATCGCCAACATGGTAACCAATAAATGGTAGCATAGCGAAAGGATCGCGGCGAACTTGACCAATTTTATTAGAAATTGTAGCAGCTGTGATTTCAGAACCCATTATTGAACCCATGAATATACCATGATTCCAATCAAAACTTTCATGAACAAGAGGAATGGTAGTTGGTCGACGTCCACCAACAAGTATCGCTGAAATCGGCACTCCCTTTGGATCCTCCCACTCAGGAGCAATTGATGGGCACTGACTTGCAGGCGCTGTAAAACGTGCATTTGGATGAGCAGCAGGCTCTTTTGAATCTGGTGTCCAGTCTTTGTTTTTCCAGTCAATTAAATGATCTGGTGTGTCACGTTCAATACCTTCCCACCATACATCCCCATCGTCTGTTAAAGCTACATTTGTGTATATAGTATTTCTATCAATGGTCTTCATTGCATTAGGATTGGAGCCCAGTGAAGTTCCAGGAGCAACACCAAAGAAGCCGGCCTCTGGATTAATAGCATATAAGCGTCCGTCTTCTCCAAATTTCATCCAAGCAATATCATCACCGATCGTCTCAACCTTCCATCCAGGTATGGTAGGTACCAACATTGCAAGGTTAGTCTTACCACATGCGCTTGGGAAAGCACCTGTAACGTATATCTTTTTACCCTCGGGATTTGTAATGCGTAGAATTAACATATGTTCTGCAAGCCAACCTTCATCTCTTGCAATAGCAGAAGCTATACGCAATGCGAAGCACTTTTTACCTAGCAAAGCATTCCCGCCATAACCTGAACCATAAGACCAAATAGTTCTATCTTCTGGAAAATGGCTAATATACTTTTTATCCATTGGAGCACATGGCCATGCTACATCTTCTTGCCCTTCTTCTAATGGAGCACCAACAGAATGCAAGCAAGGTACAAATTCACCGTCTTCACCTAATACGTCGAGCACTTCCTTACCCATTCTTGTCATAATTCTCATGTTCAAAACTACATATGCGCTGTCGGTTATCTCCACACCAATTTTTGAGATTGGAGAACCGATGGGACCCATTGAAAATGGAATAATGTACATGGTTCTGCCCTTCATACATCCTGTGTATAATTCTGTCATGGTCTCCTTAAGTTCAACAGGATCAACCCAGTTGTTGGTAGGTCCAGCATCTTCTTGCTTTTTTGATGATATAAATGTACGATTCTCAACACGAGCTACGTCGGAAGCATCGCTACGGAAAAGATAACATCCAGGTAATTTTTCCTGATTTAACTTAACTGCCGCACCGGACTCTACTAACTCACTTAATAGTCGCTCATTTTCTTCTTCAGAACCGTCGCATAAATAAACCTTGTCAGGTTTACACATTTCAACAACTTCATCAATCCATGCCTGCAACTTTTTGTTTTTTAAATTCATTTAACAATCTCCTTCCATATAGTAATAAATTTATTCTCATTAATAAGCTTAATTGCATATTAATAAATGAAACATTAAGGGACTTTATTATATACAACTACAAAGCTATCGCTCAAGAATTGTTAATTTTTTCACTTTTGATTCTATCATAATCAAGGCTTTTATTCAAGCAAATGTTGAAATTTTAACATTTGCATCCTTCATATTTTACCTATAACTATACTACTTTATTCTTCCAATGTTATACTAACAAATTTACGTGCTGCTGCTGAAAGCGATACACTTTTTAAAAAACAGAAACCAATAGATCTTTTTGGTATTTCATCTGTTAATTTTATCTTATATAAAGTTTTAGTTGTTAGGTGTTCCTGCGAGAATTCTTCAATAACACAGGATACTCCAAAGTTAAATTTTGCAAATTCCAAAAGTAGTTCATGGGAACCCAACTCAATTTCTGGTTGAAGTCTTATTCCCTTTGTTTGAAAAAATCTGTCTATATATTGCCTTGAATTAGATTTGCGCTCTAGTAAAATCACGGGCTCTTTCATTATTTCTTCAATAGCCCTAGGTTTTTCAGACAAATGTTTGTATTTTTCACCACAAACAAAAATATCATGTACATCAATACATTTTTGTATTTCTAACGCAGAATCCCTCACTGGAAGATTGCACACCGCAATATCTATTTCACCCGATTTAAGCATTCTACATAATTCGGGTGTCGTTCTATTTATAATCTTAAGTTTAATATTGGATGAATTGCTATGAAATTTCTCTAGATATGGCAATAGATAATATTTTGATATATGCATCCAGTTTCGAAGCCATAACTTCTCCTTATATTAAGTATTCTAACTATTTATTTTACTTACATCATATACTTTAGTATAATTCAATAGGGAGTTAAATGGTATAATTAATAAAAACTATTATGATAGCGGAATAATAAAGTAAGGAGATAGATTATGGATAGAATGGTTGGAGTCATATCAAGAGGATTAAAGGCACCAATAATTAAAAATGGTGATAATATTGTTGATATTGTTACAGAAACAGTTTTAAAGGCTTCGAGTATAGAAGGTTTCAAAATTCAAGACAGAGACATTGTTGCTATTACAGAATCCGTTGTTGCACGCGCTCAGGGAAATTACGCCGATATAGATGCAATAGCTAAAGATATCAGTAGTAAATTTCAAGATGACACTATAGGAGTTATTTTCCCAATTCTTAGTAGAAACCGTTTTGCCATATGCCTAAAGGGTATTGCAAAAGGTGCTCGTAAAATTGTTCTAATGCTAAGTTATCCAACGGATGAAGTGGGCAATCACCTTATAGACATTGATTTAATGGAAGAAAAAGGCGTCAATCCATATTCAGATGTCTTAACTGAGCAAAAGTTCCGAGACTACTTTGGTTATCCTAAACACACGTTTACAGGTATTGATTATATTGAATATTATAAATCCATTGTAGATGAGTTTAATGTGCCATGTGAAATAATCTTCTCTAATAATGCGAAAACCATTTTACAGTATACTAAAAGTGTGCTGGCATGTGATATTCATTCGAGAAACAGAACCAAAAGAGTATTAAGGGAGAATGGTGCTGAAAAAATATATGGCCTGGAAGACATACTTTCATCATCAATAAATGGAAATGGGTTTAATGAAACATATGGACTTTTAGGTTCAAATAAGGCAACCGAAACCAGCGTTAAGCTCTTCCCAAGGGATTGCCAGTTAATAGTTGAAAATATTCAAGCCGCTATAAAAAAGAAAACTGGGAAAACTGTAGAAGTGATGGTTTACGGAGATGGTGCTTTTAAAGACCCAGTAGGTAACATTTGGGAGTTAGCAGATCCTGTTGTGTCACCTGGTTATACAAAGGGTCTTGATGGTACACCTAACGAAGTAAAGCTTAAATACCTTGCTGATAACGATTTTGCTAATTTAAGCGGAGATGATCTGGAAAAGGCAATATCTGAGTACATTAAAAATAAGGAATCCAATCTTTTGGGTGATATGGCATCACAAGGTACAACACCAAGAAGATTTACTGATTTGATTGGCTCATTGTCAGATTTAACTTCGGGAAGCGGTGACAAAGGAACTCCTATTGTCTATATACAAAACTACTTCGACAACTACGCTGAATAACTTTTATAAGTGATACGTGTGATACGTACTCGTACTCTCTATATTCTTTGCTCTCAATCGGCGTTATCTGAAAAAGAAGTATTTTTATTCATTATGAAAGTCAGTATTAAGTGTATTTTGCCTTCAGGCTAAATACACTTTTTATTTTAACCTTTTCTTATTTCTCACTTCAAATTTTTTTAATATTCAATCATTGGATAATCCCTGTGAATTAAGTAAAGCATATAAATAATGCAAACGTAACATCAGATGCCGGTCAGAACTCAATACATAATCTTATTAATATTTGGAGGGATAAAATGAATATAGAATATTATAAGGAGCTAAAAAACTCACCCCAATCATATTGGCTTGCTTCAACACATGCTACTGATTATCCTGAACTTTCAGAGGATATTCGCGTAGATGTTGCCATAGTCGGTGGAGGAATGGCTGGCATATTATGTGCATATCTGCTTCAGCAGGATAATATTGATATTGCAGTTATTGACGCTGGAAAGATCATGAATGGAACAACAAGCCATACTACAGCAAAAATAACCTCCCAGCATAGCCTTATATACGATAAAATTAAGAACAAGATGGGTTTTGAGCTAGCGAAACAGTATGCTGATGCTAATGAACATGCTATTTTACAAATAAAAGATATAATAGATAAACATCAAATTGATTGCGATTATACTCCACAGTCTGCGTTTGCTTATACACAGGATGATAAAAATGTTGAGAAAATAGAAAACGAAGTAAAAGCAGCGTCAGAATTAGGGATTAAAGCATCTTTTATCGAAGAAATACCATTTCCAATATCAATAAAGGCAGGTGTAATGTTTGATAATCAGGCACAATTCCATCCAAGAAAATTCTTACTTCCCTTAGTTGATGTTATTACTGAAGCAGGTGTAAAAATATATGAAAACAGTAGGATTGTTGAACTAAATGAAAATGACGGTATAACCCTTTATACCGAACAAGGTAAAAAGATAACTGCCAATAAAGTTGTTATTGCTACCAGATACCCTTTTTACAACAAACAAAGCATGTATTATTCACGTATCTATGCAGAAAGAAGCTATATCATTGCAATATCAGCAAAGGAGAAATATCCTGGAGGCATGTATATTAATATAGAAGAGCCTACAAGGTCATTAAGAGGCTGTGATAGTAAAGAAGGGCAATTGATACTAATAGGTGGAGAAAATCATAAGACAGGGCAAGGAACCGATATGTCAAAGCACTATTGCAACTTAGTAGATTATGCAGCGAGTTTGTTTACCATTGAAGATATAAAATATCGATGGTCCAGCCAGGATTGCATGACGGTGGATAGTATTCCTTATGTTGGTTATTATAATAGTGATACTTCAAATATTCTAATAGCAACCGGCTTTCAAAAATGGGGAATGACAAATAGTATGGCATCAGCCCAAATTCTAAGAGATCTTATTGTGGAAGGCTCAAGTCCGTGCCAAGATGTGTATAATCCCTCTCGTAAAAATGTATTAGGGGCATCAAAAACTTTTATTAAAGAAAATTTTGATGTAGCTAAACATCTTATTTCTGGAAAAATAGCCTCAATCCCTAAAAATGTCAAAATCCAACCCGGCGAAGGGAAAGTTTTGGAACATGATGGCGAAAGAACAGGAGCTTACCGTGATGAAAACGGGAACCTATTTCTTGTTAATACAACATGCACTCACTTAGGGTGTGAACTTAACTGGAACTGCGCAGAAAAATCTTGGGACTGCCCATGCCACGGATCGAGGTTTAGCTATACAGGTAGCATAATTGATGGACCATCGGTGGACCCATTAGTAGCAGATAAGAATGTAAATATATTTGAAAGAGTTATTAAAGAAGATTTTTAACTATATTAATATCCCCCACCTTAGCTTTCACTGAAGCGTAATGTGGGGGAATCTCTTTTGTTAGATACATTGTAAAAGCCTTATATGAAATCCTCGAGCTATTAGTTTGATGGTTTAGGCAAAAATGGTATTAAACTCTTTGCAAACTCAGACATACTCATAGTTTGCAGCCATACCTTTCCGGGGCCTGTCAATGTAGTGAGAAATAGGCCTTCCCCACCAAATAGTATGTTCTTAAATCCTTTTACCATCTCAGCCTGATACTCTACTGTAGCTTCAAAAGCAGCTACGTTTCCTGTATCTACCTTTATTCTCTCACCAGGTGCAAGAGTTCTTTCCACAAGACTACCATCAATTTCAATGAATACTAGCCCTGTACCTGCAATCCTTTGCATAATGAAACCCTCGCCGCCAAAAAGGCCTGCTTTTAAACCCCTTGTTACATATGCTTCCAGGGTTACAGTTGGTTGTGCACATAAAAATGCACTTTTTTGAGCGATAATAGGGCATCTGCCAACATCTATATCTACAATATGCCCCGGAAATGTGCTTGCAATAACAATTTCCTGATTTGGTGCATTAGAGGTGTATGTTGCCATAAATAAGGACTCGCCAGAGAACATACGTCCGAGACCCTTCATTAAGCCACCCTTCATATTTGTTTCCATTGTAATGTTAGTATCCATCCAAGTCATTCCGCCAGATTGTGTGTAAATACTCTCGTTCTGGTTTAATCGAATAGATACTGCAGGGAAATTACCTCCAATTATTTCGTAATTAAGTGTGCCAACTTGAGGTGTTGGGTTTGAATTGTAAACAGTATTCATACTATCATTGCCTGTATTCGAATTTTCAACTACAGGACTTCCGCATGACGTGCAGAACTTAGTGCCGCTTTTTAGCTCTTTGCCGCATTTTTGACAGAACATACATATCAACCCCTTTTTTTACAATTATTATACTACGGCTATGTAGTATTGACAATGACTTTATTTATAGTTCAAATGTGTTCTATACAAGGTAACATCCTGGGTTTTAGGTAACGAAAATTTTTCCAGTTTCAGCCATATGCAAGTTTTAAAAAAGTGTTTTTGATGTTGAACTTTTTTCTATAAAATGCTATCATTGATACGTTCGGCTTATTTTCTAATTATATATAATAAAGAGGTGTTTTTATGAATCAAACAGCTTTTGAAATTCTCTCAATCGTGGTTTCAGTAGTTGCTTTCCTATTTGCAGCATGGCTGTTAAAATGGGTAAATCAACAACCGTCCTCAAACAAAAAG
>JAAYPS010000112.1 GCA_012519655.1 Clostridiaceae bacterium
CTTATATAAGCGAAGTTGAGGAGATGGAAGATACTGTAGACATGCTGCAGCATGAAATATTAAACTACCTATCAAAAATTATTTCTCAAAGCGGATTAACAGAAGGACAGTCTGTTCGTTTAACGGGTTATATGCGTATGGTTCACGACCTTGAAAGAATTGGGGATCACTGTGACAGTTCAGTAATGCTTGGTGAAGAAAATATAAAAAATAAGATACAATACTCAGAAACTGCTTTATCAGAGTTAAAAGAAGTATATGAGAAGATTGAAGATGTTATGCAGAAGACCATTTTAGCGTTTGAGAATAATGATAAAGAGCTAGCAAAATTAGTTTTATCTGAAGAAAACGTAATGGATGATATAGAAAAAGTTCTCAGAGATAGACATTTGGAGCGTCTTAACAAAGGTGAATGTAATCCCAATACTGCTATAACATATGTTGAATTGATTCATACCATTGAAAGAATGTCCGACAATTGTAAGAACATAGCAGAATCAGTTATTGACGATATAAATCATAGATTGCTTGGCCATTATGATAATGATGGTGAAGTATTAAATTATAAAACAATTAAGTATTAATTCATCTGCAACAGAATATTGTATTCTTAGGAACATTCACATAAATGTGAGAGAATGACAGTTGAGTTAAGTGATTTTTTACACCAACTTATAATAAATCCCACTCTTACAATCACAGTTATACTGACCTTAGGGGTTATCTTTGTAAATGGATGGACCGATGCGCCTAATGCAATAGCTACATGTGTATCAACGAGAGCTCTGCACCCACAAGACGCTATTATAATGTCAGCTGTATTAAATTTCTTAGGCGTATTGGTAATGACTTTATTTAATTGGAAAGTAGTTCAAACCATATACAATATGGTCGACTTTGGTGATAATTCAAAAGATGCACTGGTTTCCTTGTGTTCTGCACTATTTTCAATTATTTTGTGGGCTACAATTGCATGGTGGTTTGGTATTCCAACAAGCGAGAGTCATGCCCTTATCGCGGGTATAACAGGTGCCGCAATGGCAGTTCAAGGTGGACTTAGTGCAGTAAATGCTGAAGAATGGATTAAAGTTATATATGGCTTAGTACTATCTGTTTTCCTTAGTTTCCCATTTGGATGGTCTATTGTGAAAGTTGTAGAATTTTCTTTTCGTGATGTAAGCCAAAAAAAAACATCGGTTTTCTTCAATTATGCTCAAATCTTTGGTGGCGCCGGCATGTCATTTATGCATGGTGCTCAAGATGGACAGAAATTTATAGGTGTTTTCTTACTTGGTACATATCTTTCATTAGGGCGTATGGATATAGCTGAATTATACATTCCTTCCTGGCTCATACTTTTATGTTCTTTAGTTATGGCAGTGGGTACCTCAATTGGTGGGTATCGTATTATAAAGGCTGTAGGTATAGATATGGTCAAGTTGAAAAAACATCAAGGATTTTCGGCAGACTTAGCAGCAGTAATTAGTTTATTCATTGCCTCGATATTCGGATTACCAGTTAGCACCACCCATGTGAAAACAACTGCAATAATGGGTGTTGGAGCAGCGAAAAATTTATCAAGGGTTAAATGGGGATTTGTTAAAGACATTGTTAGTGCATGGCTATTAACTTTTCCCTTTTGTGGTATTATGGGATATTTGATGGCGACAGTTTTTATGAGGTTATTTTAACACTCAGTTTTCTATAAATACTAACATGTATTTAAATAGGGTTTTGGATTTTATTAAAGAGGTAGAGAATATGGTACGAAAACAAACTGATGATTATTTCGATACCTTTGTTGTGCTCATGGAGTATTCTTATCAAACTGCAAGTTTGCTAAATGACATGATGAATGGTTTTAGTGCAGATTTGTTGCAGGAAAAATTACAAAAATTAAATGAACTTGAAATACGTACACAGGCTACAAGGAGCAAAACCGTACAAAAGCTTATGAAAGAGTTTATTACTCCTATAGAACGCGAAGATATAATATTAATAGCAGATTCAATAGGCAACATCCAAGATGCCATAGGAAATGCTATAAAACAATTATATATGCTTAACATACGTAAGCTTAAAGGGAGTTGTAAAAAAATGGCACAAATCATTTTAGAATGTTGCAATTTGCTAAAGGAAGTATTTGCAGAACTAAGTAAATATAAGAAATCAAAGGTTTTGTATGATTTAATAATTAATGTGAATTATTTTAAAAAAGAAAATGAAAAGATTTTTATTGAGGCCGTTCGCAATTTATATATAAATACAAAAAATGTTATGGAGATTTCGTCTTGGTATGAAATTTACAATAGCCTTAAAACATGCTGTGATGAATGTCAAAAGACAGCTAAAGCTATAGAATACATGGTATTAAAGAATTCGTGATTTTTTTCAAATAATGGATTTCCCATAAAATCGTTGATAGTACGAACTATGTTAGAGTATAATGGATAAAGAATTAGAATCAAGATGTATTGTTTATTAACTTTTGATTTTGTGTTATTTACTATATATGTATATTTGGGAGGAATGAAGATGGCTAGGTTATTTGGAACAGATGGTATTAGAGGTATTGCTAATACTGAATTAACCTGTGAAATTGCATTTAAATTAGGTAAAGCTGGTGCTTATGTTGTATCTGAACAATCCGAAGGTACACCAAAGATTGTCATAGGCAAGGATACAAGGCGTTCTTCAGATATGCTTGAAAAGGCACTTATAGCAGGTATTTGCTCAGCAGGTGCTGATGCAATATGCCTTGGTGTAATTTCAACACCCGCCATAGCGCATTTAACCCGCAAGTATAAAGCAGATGCAGGTATTGTAATATCGGCGTCTCATAATCCAGCAGAATTCAATGGTATAAAGTTTTTTGACAAAAATGGATATAAACTCTCGGATAGCGAAGAAGAGAGAATAGAGGCTATAATACTTGACAATATTGAACAATTACCAACACCTATAGGTTGCTCAGTGGGTAGTGTTATTGAAAAAGAAGAGGCAATAGAGGATTACATATCATTTTTGAAAAGTTCAGTTAATATACGCTTCGAAGGGCTAAAAATCGCTCTAGACTGTGCAAATGGGGCATCTTTTGCTACAGCCCCCAGAGTTTTCCGTGAGTTAGGAGCTGATGTATTTGTAATTAACAATACACCCGATGGTTTAAACATTAATTGTAAATGCGGTTCAACTAATATGGAAATGTTGAAGCAGATTGTTGTAGAAAACAAATGTGATTTAGGTTTGGCCTTTGATGGTGATGCAGATAGAGTACTAGCTGTTGATTCTAATGGGGATTGTTTAGATGGAGACAAGATCATGGCTATTATAGGGCTTGACTTGAAAAGACAGAATAAGCTTGTGAATAATACAATTGTTACAACAGTCATGAGTAATTTGGGTTTTGATATTATGGCAAAAGAACAAAGCATAGATTTGGTAAAGACAACAGTTGGTGATAGATATGTGCTCGAGCAAATGTTAGAGCATGGCCATGTACTTGGGGGAGAACAATCCGGACACATTATTATGCTTAATTATAATACAACAGGTGATGGTCAACTTACAGCGTTACAGCTAGCACAAATAGCTAAGAAAACTGGAAAGAGTTTAAGTGAGCTATCATCAATGATGAAGGTATATCCTCAAGTCCTAAAAAACGCAAAAGTCAAAAATGAGAACAAATTTACATATATGAATGATCCTGAGATTGCATCTAAGTGTCTTGAATTAGAAAAAGCTTTCCACGGGGAAGGAAGGGTTTTGATTCGTCCATCCGGAACCGAGCCACTTGTAAGGGTTATGATTGAAGGTAAGGATTTAGATTATATTACCCGAAAGGCTGAAGAGTTGAGTGATCTTATTGAAAATAAACTTGGATAAACTAAACTCATGCAAGTCTTGAAATGATTCCAAATAGAATAAAGGAGATGATTTTTTGGATAAAATTCTTCAAGCTACAAAGATAATCAATGATGCGTCAAACATTGTTGTCATTACAGGCGCAGGAGCTTCGACCGAGAGTGGCATTCCGGACTTCAGATCCGACAATGGACCGGCTAAAAAGAAAAAATATGACTATCCAGTAGAAGTACTATTAAGCCATAGTTTTTTTATGAACAAAACCGAAACTTTCTATGATTACTACTTGAACAATATGATATTTAGAGATGCAAAACCCAACGACTGCCACAAATCTCTGGCGGAAATGGAAAAGTATTGTAATACTTTGGCTATCATAACTCAAAATATCGATGGCTTACATCAAGAAGCAGGCTCTTCCAATGTTATTGAGCTTCACGGTACCACCAAGCGCAACTATTGTATGAAGTGCAAGAAAGAATTTTCTATTGATTATATTTTCAAAATAAACAAGCCAGTACCGGCATGCGATAAGTGTGGAGGAATAATTAAACCCGACGTCGTATTGTATGAAGAACCTCTGAATGAGAAAGACCTATCAAAGGCAATATCTATTGCAAGAAAAGCAGATGTGCTTTTAGTTATAGGCACAAGTCTTCTGGTTTATCCAGCAGCAGGGTTATTGAATTATTATAGAGGTGATAAGTTGATTATATTAAATATGGGTGCAACACCTTTTGATTCAATGGCAGAAATAGTAATACGGCAACGTGCTGGAGATGTTATGAAGAAGATAGTGAATGGATTAAAATCATAATAAATACAAAATGATGTGTAAAACATAATGTAATAGCTTTTAATCCATTGTTTCACTCAATTTGAGGAACTTCTCCATAATTCTGTCTTTTTCTTTTCCAGTTGCAATTACAGGTTGATAATTATTTTTACTCGGATCTGAAGATATTAGGGCAGGAACTATTTTATAATCACTGTTAATAATTTCACCGAGTTCAGTGTTTATAGTTAGGATATGCTGATAAATAATTGTATCCTTATCAGAGGGATTAGGTGAACCACCATAACAAAAGTTGCCAAGGCTATACAATATATTCTTGCCTTTGTATGTTTCCATACCTTGCTATTTGTATCACAGTTTGTGTTACTAGAGTAAACATTATCTTTAACAGATTGCTGTGAAGGCTCTATGGCCTCTGTCAAAGACAAAGCTCTTACATCATTTGACATAGGATCTTGTGATATAATATCTTGGGATATTACTGGTACTGAATCAGATAGTGGTTTTGGAGCTGTTGTTGATGTGTTCGACATTAGAAAAAGTGTTAATAAAAACAAAATTAATTTTTTCATTGTATTCTTTTCTGCTTAAATAATTCTATTTCTATTTATACTTATCTATCCTAAAAAAAGTACAAGAATTTGGATTTCTTAATTAAAAATTTGTTTGTGAAACAGTGTATGGATACCATATGGTGGTCCCTTCGAAAACTTTCTTTAACATAAACTTTTGTCAGGTTTTGGATATGATAATATGTCATTTGGCCTTCGCAAAAACCTTTGTTAACATAAACTTGTATCGAGAGGTGTTTTTGTATGTTATAATAATAAGAAAACCATTACAAAAATATAACCGATTAGGGTTTTTGCATTATATATTTCAAGTAAAAGAAAAGGAAGATGACCAGTGAATAATATTCAGCAAAAAAGCTCATCTGAGCGGTTGTTGTGGGCACAGTTTGATACCTTGCAACTTGGTTCAGGATGGGATGAAAAAGATATTTCAAAGCCTCAGATATTAATAGAAGATGTATATGGTGACAGCCACCCCGGAAGTACTCACTTGGACAAGCTAACAGAACAAGCAAAATATGGAGTCATTGAAGAAGGTGGATTTGCAGCCCATTTTCATACAACCGATGTTTGTGACGGATGCGCACAGGGACATAATGGCATGAATGTGGTTTTAGCTTCACGAGAAGCAATCTGTGATATGGTGGAAATACATGGAACTGTAGTTCCGTGGGATGGCATTATACTTACATCATCATGTGACAAG
Source organism: Clostridiaceae bacterium (assembly GCA_012519655.1). Lineage (GTDB taxonomy): Bacteria > Bacillota > Clostridia > DSM-8532 > DSM-8532 > Thermoclostridium. Next base: position 5,939 of record JAAYPS010000112.1, read on the forward strand.
TCGGTGCCCGCCCATCTAAAAGCTGCTGCAAGGCTTGATATTCCTGCAATATTCATTCCTGGTGGCAGTATGAGGCCTGGTCCTTATATGACTACATCACTTGGTACAGGGGATATTTCGCTAAGACAAAGAAAAGGAGAAATTAGCGATGGTGAGCTTCGAGATTATAAACTTACCGGGTGTCCTTCAGAAGGAGCATGCTCATTTCTTGGTACTGCAAGTACTATGCAGTGCGTGGCTGAAGCGCTGGGGATGGCTCTACCTGGAAGTGCATTAGTTCCTGCTACAATGCGCGATATATTAACCTTTTCTCGAAATTCAGGCAGAAAAATTATGGAGTTGGTTAAAAATAATATTACTCCATCGAAAATAATGACAGAAGAGGCTTTTGCAAATGCAATAATTATTCACAGTGCCATTGGTGGCTCTACAAACGCAACAATTCATTTACCTTCAATTGCTAGAGAGTTAGGAATTTATTTAAAGCCTGAGTTGTTTGACGAGATTAATCATAAAATTCCACACATAGGCAATATCAATCCAAGTGGCGAGCATATTACAGAATCCTTCTGGTTTGCAGGTGGTATACCAATGGTTCAATTGCTGCTAAAAGATTATTTAAACCTTGACGTGCTAACTGTAACAGGGAAGACCCTTGGAGAAAACCTTGAGGACATACAAAAGGATAACTTTTTTGAAAGGAACCTCGGCTATTTGCACAATTATGGATTGAAGCGTGAGCAGGTAATAATTCCAGTTGAAAAGGCAACAGAGACAGGTTCCATAGCTATTTTAAAAGGGAATCTTGCACCTGACGGAGCGGTTGTAAAGTACTCAGCATGTGCTGAAAACATGAGAGTGCATAAAGGGATCGCAAGAGTGTACAATTCTGAGGAAGAAGCTTATAATGCAGTTGTAGAGGGAGATATTAATCCCGGAGAAATCATAGTTATTCGTTATGAAGGACCACGAGGCAGCGGAATGCCTGAGATGTTGATGACAACCGAAGCCATAGTTTGTGACAAGAGACTTAATGGTACGGTATCCCTTGTCACAGATGGTAGGTTTTCTGGTGCCACCAGAGGGGCTGCAATAGGGCATGTATCGCCCGAGGCTGCATCGGGGGGACCAATAGCCTTCATTGAAACTGGCGATATAATTGAATACAATATTGAAAAAAGAACTTTAGACATAGTAGGAATTCAAGGAAAAGAAGCAACCTGTTCGGAAGTTGAACAAGAATTAGCAAAGCGCAAGCAAAGCAATGGAATACTGTCACGTCCCGAAAGAAAAGGTATGTTTAAACGATATACCGATATGGCTCTTTCTGCTATGGAAGGAGCAGGATATTAGGTTCAGAGGTGGGTTTAATGTTTGATTTTACAACGATAGAAGTGACGGATAAAGAGCAATTATATGACCAGATTAATGTATACCTCAAAGGATTAGTTAGTGAGGAATCAGATTGGCTTGCAGGAATATCCAATTCATGTGCACTTTTATATCAAATGATTCCCAATCTTAATTGGGCTGGATTTTATTTATGGAAGGAAAATCAATTGGTATTAGGTCCATTTCAGGGAAAACCCGCTTGTTTTAGGATAAATTTTGGTAAAGGTGTATGCGGAACGGCAGCAAAGGAAAGAAAAGTCCAGGTTGTAGAGGATGTAGAGCTGTTTCCCGGTCATATTGCATGTGACAGCGAATCAAGGTCAGAAATAGTTGTTCCTATAATAAAGGATGATAGACTGATAGGAGTGCTTGATATTGATAGCCCCAATAAGGCTAATTTTGATGAAGTCGATGCAAAAGGTCTCATTGCGTTTGTGGATGCCTTAATTAAATACTTGGAATGGCCTGATTATTTCGTGTAATTGCAAGCTTAGCCCATTGATATCATGAAGTTGAGCAATCGATATATAAGGCTAAGCTTCTCTTGAGACTTTTATCCAAAGTAACCGAACGATTCCCCAGGCAATGAGTGCATAAATTGCCATTGCAATTAATGTTGCAGGATCAAGAACCGATCTGCTTGCCAGGCCTGTGGTGGAAAATGGGCTGAATATACCTGAAAAAGGTGCAATGAAAATACCTGTTATTGCATATATAAACGATGTAAAACCACTTCTGGGATTGGCTCCAAGTAACATAAACAAAAAACGAAGTCCAAGTAAAACTTCTAACAAACCGAGTATATAGTATATTACATTCTTAGCTTTTATATACCAAATCGGTGTTCCATGTTGTATGGCAGCTTCTCCTGCATTGTTTTTTGTTATATGAACTACATTATCTTTTTTTTCTTCTGGCGTATTTTTTATTTGGCTCATGAATATTCTCCTATTGATAGTTATTATTATCAGCACCCAATAATTGTATGAAAATCATTAAGAGCATATCTTATTTATTTAGTATTTTCGAAAAATGCCCTTATATTCACAAGTTACACAGGTTACAAGAAAAATATAATTACATTTTATTACTTTTTGCCAGATGATTGACTGTTTCACTACTCGTATCTTTTTGTATACTAATAAGAATCATTCCGATCAATAGTATGGTAGCGCCAGCAATAATGTAGGAATTCATGTGCTCATTTAAGAATAATTTTGACCAGAGTAGCGTAAAAAGCACAGAAGTATTGCTTACAATACCTACTGTTAAGAAAGATACTTTTTTCAATGCTTCGGCTTGTAGATAGAAACTTACACCAGTTACAAGTCCAAGCCCAACCAGAGATAGTATGGCATATATGTTTACATTGCCAGTAAGATGCAAATTAAAAGGTACTTGAACAAATGTTAAAATAGAAGATAATAGAAATACTGAAAAGTTCATGTTTCCTGAATCAATAGTATTTACTAAAGCTCTTTGGCTAGTAACATGAACACCTGCTCCTATGGCTGAGATGATAAGTAGAAGTGATGACAATAAATTATTTCCAAACAACTGAGAGAAGGGCATCCCTTTCCAACTAACCAAAAAGACACCAACTAAACACAATATGGATGCTATTAATTTTGTGGATGTAATTTTTTCTTTAAACAATATAAAGGCCATGAACATAAGAAATACTGCCTGTATAGGCCAAATTATTACATTACTATATGCATAACCTATCCTTATAGCTATGTTCTCTAATATGTAATTCAGACTTTTACCAAATACACCTACCCATATCCACTTGTTCTTCCAATAGATATTAATCTTCTGACCTTTTGATTTCATAAAAAGACCAAGAAATATAAAGCCAAATAGAAAACGTCCAAATGTTATTGTACTGCTATGAAACATTGTTGATGCGGTTTTAACCATGACACCAACGAAACTCCATAAAAGTGTTGCAATAATTAGATATAAATAACCCATTTAGTCAGCTCCAGTGTGTAAAATATTGATAACATTGTTTGCGATTTAAAAGCAAATTCATTATATCGAAAGTAACAGGATGATGCAAGTTGAATTATGATGACTTGCATAATAATTATGAAGCAATTAGAGTAAATATTTCTTGTTCATCTTATTTGACGGAACCCTAACAACTTAAGATATAAGCTCTTTAATGGGCATATGTGTCGAATTAAATCGAACTATCTGAAAATGAAACTTTGCGGTAACGAAATTTCATAAAACTCTTGACAGCAATTATTTTACTGTATACAATAATTCAATATATGATTTGAGAAGTTCGTTTTTTGCTTATACACATTTAAATAATAAATATAAGTTGTTATACATACATAAGTTGTAATGCAGATGCAGGAGGAGAGTTTAGTATGAGTTATCAGATACCAACTGAAGAGCTGGAAAAGTATTATGAGGATTCCGCAAGAAAAATAGATCATGACAGTTATTACAGTCCTGACTTATATTCGAAGCATAATGTAAAAAGAGGCTTAAGAAATGAAGACGGCACTGGCGTTGTGGTAGGACTTACAGAAATCGGGGATGTTCAATCTTATAGATTTGAAAATGGCAAAAAGATTTCACAAGAAGGTAAACTCATATATCGTGGTATTGATGTATACGAACTTGTAGATGCATGTATCGAAGAAGATAGATTTGGTTTTGAAGAATGTGCATATTTATTGTTGTTTGGAGAATTACCAAACGGTCGAGAATTAGATATGTTTAGAAAAGTCTTGGTAAATAATAGAAGTCTGCCAGAGGGTTTTGTGCGTGATATTATTATGAAGGCACCAAGCTCAAATATCATGAATAAGCTGGCAAGAGCAATCCTTGTGTCTTACTCATATGATGAAAATGCAGAGGATACGAGCATAAAGAATCTATTTAGGCAGAGCATGGAAATAATTGCTCGTTTACCGTTAATGGCGGCATATGGTTATCAAGCTAAATCTCATTACTATAATGGAAGCAGTCTTTTCGTACATATGCCTTCTCCAGAGTTATCTACAGCAGAAAATGTACTCAGGTTAAGCAGGCCTGATTGTTCTTTTACCCATCTTGAAGCATCAACACTTGATACAGCTTTAATACTTCACGCTGAGCATGGTGGCGGTAATAATTCCACTTTTACAAGCCATGTGGTGGCATCTACTGGTACTGATATTTATTCATGTATTGCAGCTGCATTGGGCTCATTGAAAGGTCCTAAGCATGGCGGTGCAAATCTAAAGGTTATGGAAATGATGGATGAAATGAAGAAAGAGGTAAACAACTGGAGCAGTGATTCACAAGTAAGTGAGTATTTGCTGAAAATCCTTAGAAAAGAAGCCTATGATCATAGTGGGCTAATTTATGGTATAGGTCACGCGGTATATACATTGTCAGACCCAAGATGTGTATTACTAAAAAGAAAAGCAAAAGAACTAGCGAAAGAAAAGGGAAGAACCGCAGAATTTGATTTGTATGAAAGAGTGGAGCGGCTTGCACCTATTGTTTTTAACGAATTAAAAAAGACCAACAAGCAAATGTGTGCAAATGTCGACTTTTATTCAGGCTTTGTATATGACATGCTTAATATTCCAACTGATTTGTTTACCCCCATTTTTGCTATAGCTAGAGTGGTTGGACTTTGCGCACATATAATAGAGGAGAGAATAAATGGAGAGCGAATTATTCGTCCTGCATATATAAATGTAAGAGAAAGAGCTAAATATGTTAAGTTGTCTGAAAGGAAATAATTAATACTAACACTTTACAGCCTTATTTAATATATAGTATACAGCAAAAAAGCAGGAAATAGTCCTGCTTTTTTTTCTGTATACTACCATCTAAACAAATTTTATAGTTAAAAAGGACCCATTGAACTTGTAAATACTTCAAGAGACATTTTGTACATACTTCAAAATACATTTTGTGATGTTATCGTAAAAGCTTTACATGACAGTTAGTCATCAGATATCGTACAGCTATATTTATAAAGGTTACATCGCAACAGCTTCAATAACGAAATTATTGCAATACCATTATTTTATGGTAGAATAGATTTGTTATACTTAGAAACTAAATGCTATTATTAAGGTTAAATCGTAAAAGCCTTACATGAATGTATTTAACCACGTTTTCAGTTAAATTTATAAAGGTTACATCGCAAAAGTCAGTAGTGATATGAACATTCATAATAAAGTTGGTATTTTTATATTAATCAGAAAATTATTTGATTACCGGGGTGTGCATTTTGTATTTAAAAAGCATCGAAATGCAAGGATTTAAGTCCTTTGCTGATAGAATAAATCTAAATTTTAATAAGGGTTTGACTGCAGTGGTAGGCCCAAATGGTAGTGGGAAAAGTAATATATCAGACGCCGTTCGTTGGGTTTTAGGCGAACAAAGTGTAAAACAACTTCGTGGTAACAAAATGGAAGATGTGATCTTTGCGGGGACACAACATAGAAAGCCTGTTGGCTTTGCGCAAGTTTCGTTATTGCTTGATAATTCAGACAGAGCTATACCATTAGATTTTTCAGAGATAACCATAGCAAGACGAGTTTATCGCTCTGGTGAAAGTGAATACTATATAAATAAGACTTTATGCCGTCTTAAAGATATAAATGAGCTTTTTTTGAATACCGGTGTTGGTAAGGAAGGGTATTCCATTATAGGACAAGGTAAAATAGACGAAATTCTGAGCTCACGCTCGGATGATCGGCGTGCAATTTTTGAAGAAGCTGCTGGTATTATGAAATATAAAGCCAGGAAAAAGGAAGCTGAAAGAAAGCTTGAGGGAACCGAGCAGAACATATTACGTATAGATGATATAATCCTAGAGCTTGAGTC
>JAAYPS010000113.1 GCA_012519655.1 Clostridiaceae bacterium
GGGGTACCTTCTCTAAGTCTTGGAAATCGAACAGGAACATTTTGTGGAGCTTCGCCTCGATTTTTACCATACATAAAAGCAGGTAAGAAATAACGTGGCTCTTGTTTGGTAAAGGGAAGCTCTATATGAATGACTCCAGACCAAATTGATTCATTCAAATTTGAAATTTGCATCTGTATTTTAAAAGGGTTATCAGAACTTCCATTTCCACCCTGATGTTTTATTGTTGATTGAAGGCCATGCTTATCAAGCGGTGAATAATCAGTAGTATTATCTGTTTTACTTCTTGCGGTTAAAATTAGTTTCATCATACCAATAACATATTCCTTTCTTTTTGTACACGCTTTGCCTCATGATAATTTTCTGTAAATAGATGTCTTTAACAATGTTTATTCATGATTTGGTGCTTCCAGTCGAACTCTTTCATCATAAATAAAATTTGTATAATGGAGGCATTTTAATTTCTAAGAGTAATAAATATTGGAATAATACTAATATATTTTCCTTCCTTTCTCGTCGGGAATTCCACTTTTTCGGTAAAAATATGTATTTACAACATCACGCCATTCAATTGCATCCTTTATTTGAACATCAAGCCTATTTAAAACGTTACTAAATCTTTCTTCGTCTATGTGTGCTTTAAGGGAGAGCCATTGTTTTTTAAATTCTTTAACCTGTGCAACCCCCTCAAAATGAGAGTCATATATATGCTGTATTAGTGTTTTGCCTGATTTTAGCATATATCTATATGGGACGTAATGAAAAAAGAGCAATAATTCTTCAGGGCAAGAATCAATACTGTTATACATTTGCGCATTTTCTCCAATATATTTCCCGGCAAAGCCTGTTCCGGTTTCAATACTCCGATCAACTCCAATACCGAATAAGTCTGCTCTGTGATACGTGCCCCAATGTGAGTACTCATATCCATCAACATTTGGTCCATAATGATGATTAGGATTTACCATCCATCCAATTCCTAGTGGTGTTGTGTATTTTTCATATGTCTGCCATGAATTCAGGAGTATGTCGCATATAGTTTTTACTACTATATCGTTTGAAGAAAAAGTGAGGCGTACCCATTCTTCTGCAATATCTTCAGCGCTTAGGTCTGGATTATATGCAAGTCTTCCATAGCCATAAAGGTTTGCTTGTGCCAGTTGGTGTCCTGTCCAATTTAAGTCATTACCAATGTTTGAAACAGCAGCAATACCACAATGTTCTTGTGGGTGAACCTCTCCTGCGATTATTTTTTTAATGGTTGAACCCTTTCCTTTCGAAAGAGTATCAAAATCCAATATCTCTTTCCATTGGGGGACAAGGAAGCAAACATGTTTTTGTTGACCTGTGTATTCTTGAGTAATTTGCAGCTCCATTATTTGATTTGTATTTCTAAGCCCTCCTAATAAAGGTGATACTGGCTCTCTAACTTGAAAATCCATTGGTCCATTTTTTATTTGCAGTATAACATTATCTAAAAACTGTCCATCAAGGGGCATGAAATTATCATATGCAGCGTTGGCTCTATCTGTCTTTGTGTCACGCCAATCTTGTTTGCAATTGTACACAAAACAGCGCCATATTACCACTCCGCCATAAGGTTTTAATGCTGATGCAAGCATATTCGCTCCTTCAGCATGGTCTCTACCATATGTAAAAGGTCCTGGTCTACTTTCAGAGTCGGCCTTTACAAGAAATCCACCGAAATCCGGTATGAAATGGTATATTTCTGTTGCAGCATCACGCCACCATTTTGCCACAGATTTATCTAAGGGGTCTGCTGTGGACAGATTTCCTAATTCAATCGGACTTGCAAAATCTACAGACAAGAAGATTGTAATGCCATATTTTCTGAAGATATCAGCTAACCGCGCAATCTCGGGTAGATAAACCTTTGTAATAAACCTTGTTTCATGATAGTGTACATTAACATTATTTAGTACAATTGAGTTTATTCCAACTGAAGCTAGCAGCCTGGCGTAGTCCTGAACTCTTTGTTTGTTTTTAATAAATTTATTATTCTCATAGAATATGGAGTTACCTGCATATCCTCTCTCTATGCTTCCATCAAAATTGTCCCATTGATTTATCATACGGTACATGTTAGAGGGATTGTCGATCATGTTCATTTTGTGGAGGGGAGTTTCCAACTGTACAAGTCTTAGAAAAGCAAACACGCCATATAGAACACCTCTGTCGTTTTTACCTGAAATGATAATATTCTGGTTATAGTATTTAATGATATATCCATCATCTTTTAGATTATTAATATCGTCATTCGATAGAGTATTAATATAACTAGATACGCCAATAATTATTCCGCTGTTATTGCTTGAAACACACTTAGGTGATATACCGAGCATTTTCTCAAGACCGAAACTTAACTCATTCAGTGCAGTACTTAAAATAGGCAATTTACCAATAGCTGAAACATTAGAAAATGTTCCGATATATTGTTTCAACACCTCAGAATTTTCAATTTTGCGGTAAGTTAACCAGCAGTTGTATGAAGAATTTTCTCCGAATTTAGGCAAGTTCATATAATTCCATGTTACTTGAAAAAAGTAACTTCTCCCTTCTAATTACTGAAAATGTAGACAATTTTAATTGGTATCTCAAATATCAAAGAAATAAAGAGTAGGGTTTTCTACATAATAATTTTTGATTCCCTTTTCCCTAATTGAATTCTATCATTTTGATAACAGTTTTAAGATGAAAAAAGCAAGTATAATTTATAATTTTCATGGATTGGATTTTTAATGAAAGAAATTCTTAATCTTACCTAAAATACCCTGACTAAGATTTAATAACCTCTGAGGGAGATATACCTCTGTGTTCTTTAAATACTTTGCTGAAATAGAAAACATCAGAAAAACCACATTCTGCAGCGGCCTCACTTACGTTATACATACCGCTTGATAGCAGGTTTTCAGCTTGATTTATTCTGATATTTGTTAAATACTGCCGAAATGTCAGTCCGGTCTCTTGTTTGAATAAGGTACCGAAATAAAGAGGACTGAGATTTGTCATTTTTGCCATCTCTTTAACAGAGAGGGGTTCATAGTAATGATCTAATACATGTTGCAAAATCATTCGTATCCGTTTGTTAGTAACATTATCGTTACTAATGTTATTAGTAAAAATAGCCTGATAACACTTGGCCAGAATCATCATAAAAGTTGCTCGGGATTTTAGTTTATAACAGGTGTCTCGCAATAGCCAGATGGCTGTCATTTCTTGAAATAGAGTAATAATATCCTCGCGTATACCTATGTGAGATACTATATTAAAGGGTAACTTAACTTCATTACCTTTAAGATCGTAGACAAATATATTCACACAATAACAATCCATTAAGTACTCAGGATCAGAGCTGGCATATTCACTACAACCTTTTTGCACACAAACTAAATCTCCGCCCTTTACGGAATGTCTTACACCATCAATAACATATTCTCCCTTACCTGATACAACATATGTAAAATTAATGAAAGGAGCAATTCTGGGTTTTATCTCCCAGGAGGGTGTACATATTCTATGGTTGTAATAATGAATATCTACTATTAGCTCGTCAAAGTTATACTCATGCATTATTATTCACCCAAATTAAGTATAGCAGTTTCGCAGGGTAAAGACAATATGCCTATATGACACTGATTTTAACTTATTGATTTCAGTTGTATTATAAATATTATAATGAAGAATAACAATTGCACAAAATTCGATAGCGAATTTTTAGTTGTAATTACAACTAAATTGTATTATTATTGTAATTAATAAAAGAATGGGTCGTTAATCCATATAACTACACAAAAATAGAAATACACACTATAGAATATTATCAAGGTTGAATAGTTTCGTAATTATTTTGCTATCAAAATCCAATAGAAAACTAATTACAAGAGAGGTAGTAATATGACTAAATCTCCCAAATACATGGAAATAGTGAATTGGACAGAGAAACAGATCGCTGAGGGCAAATATAAACCAAATGAAAAATTTCTTTCAGAGTCTAAACTATGTGAAACATTTGGTTGTTCGCGTCAAACAATCCGTCGTGCCTTTGACATTCTTGAACAACGTAAATTAATTACTCGTATTCAAGGCAGTGGTACCTACATCTCTTCTCTAGATCTACATAATAGTTTGAAAAACAGTAATAATAGAATAATATCAAAAACTATTGGGTTAATCTCCACCTTTCTCGACAATTGCGTTTTTCCGGGCATCATTCGGGGAATTGAGAGTGTACTATCAGCAGAGGGTTATGCTGTTCAACTTATATCCAATAATAATTTAGTAGCAGGCGAAGCCAGAGCGTTACAGCTAATGATGAAAAGAGATTTGGATGGACTTATTGTTGAACCTACACGAAGTGCTTTACCTTGCGTAAATATAGATTTATATCAAGAAGCAATACAAAGCGGGCTTCCACTATTATTTATAGATTCTTTCTATTCAGAGCTGTCCGTACCTTATATCGCTCTAGACGATGAAAAGGCAGGATATGTCGCAACCGAGTACCTAATTAAGAAAGGACATAGAAATATTGTTGGAATATTTCCGCACAGTAATAGGCAAGCTCATTTACGATATCTTGGTTATGTTAAAGCGCTTTCTAATTATCAAATCCCCATTCAAGAACACCTTATTTTTTGGCATTCAAAGGAAGATATGCAACAAGTAATTCATGGACATCCCCTTTATAAATGCATATTGGAAGAATGTACTGCAGTGCTCTGTTATAATGATGTTACAGCTATGATGCTAATTAGTTATATAAGTAAAAACGGAATTAACGTACCTTCTGATATATCTGTTATTGGAATAGATAATTCCGAACTTGCAAAGTTTGGAGATCTTACAAGTATTGCGCACCCTGCAGATCAGCTTGGAGAAGCTGCAGCTAAGATGATATTATCCATGATACAAGGTTTCGAAGGTAAGACAATTTTGTTTCCTCCAAAGTTGATTGAGCGTAGTTCGGTTAGAGAGATTATATTAAAATAGCAATAGTGCAATGAGACATTAGAAGTGTGCTGGTGTTCTCTCGTTGTTAATTGCTAAGCAAATAAATATATTTTTATAAAACAATATTATATTGGGGGCAATACTTATGGAATCCAATTCAAAACGCGAAATGAAATTTTCAGGTAAAGACCGAAAAAGTATATACCTGTACGTATGGGAAAATGTACGTGAAGTTAAAGGAATTGTTCAGATTTTTCATGGTATGTCCGAGCATGCGTTGCGATATGAGGATTTTGCACTATTTTTAAATAAAAATGGTTTTGTAGTATATGCAAATGATCATCGAGGGCATGGAAAAACTGCAGATAGTATAAGTGAACTTGGTGTAATAGGTAAAGATGGTTTTAACAATATAGTAGAGGATGAGTATATCCTCTACAAAGAAATACGAGAAAAGTACCCAGACAAACCCATTTATGTATTAGGTCATAGTTTTGGCTCATTTGTTTCACAAGATTATATTACACGTTTTGGAGATGGAATTTCTGGAGTAATTATGTCGGGGTCAGCAATGCAAAAGGGAATTGATATCACAGCCGGAAGATGCTTGGCAATTATCCAATGCAAATTATTTGGTGAAAAAAGAAAAGCCCATTTTCTTGATAAGTTAAGTTTTGGAAATTACAATAAAAGGATCCAAAATGCAAAACATAAGTTTGCATGGTTAAGCACAGATGAAGAAACGGTTGAAAAATATGAGCAAGATCCTCTTTGTGGTGGAGTAGTTTCTATTGGTTTTTACTATTATATGCTTAAAGCATTTAAAGACATGTACCTGCGCAATAAACTCAATAAGATTCCACGTTCCTTACCAATGCTTATTCTATCAGGTGAAGAAGATCCGGTAGGTTACTATGGTGAAAGAGTTAAGAAGTTGTATGAACTATACAAAAATGAAGGTCTCAATGTTCAAATGAAACTATACCCTGAAATGCGACATGAAATATTAAATGAAAAAAACTCAATCAATGTATATAGTGATATTCTTAATTGGCTTTTGTCGCACAGCTAAAAGAAGATACATTAGTATCTTCCAAGCTGATGTGTTTATGAGACTGGTGGTAAAGCATTACTCAAAAATGCGGTAAATTATTTTTGATTATGCTGTTATGTTTATTAAACATCATAACCTAAAAGCCATTAATAAGAAATTAAGAGGCACTGACGCAAGATTCAGACCTATAATTATATAAACTACTATTACAATGATTAAACCCGGTAAATAAGCCAAGATACCAGGTAAGACTTTACCTGTGCTTGAAGAAAGAACGGATTTATTGGTTGTAGAAGTGTTTCTTACAAATGCCCAAATAAGCCCAGCTAAAGCAGCAGAGCAAAAAGCAACAATTACTAACCAAACCACTATTACACCTACTTTTTGAACAGAAGGCATAGCATTGAGCGTGTTAAAATAATCATTAACAAAGTTCTCATTTGCCTGCATAGCAGAAATCTCAGAAGGTGTAATTTTATCAGAGATATAATTTATTAATACAGCGATTGAATTGTTTACAAAGTGTGCAAACATTCCAGCATATAGCGAATTAGTACGATAAACAATAAAACCAATAATAATTCCAAGAAGAAATGTTCCTATTAGTTTTTGAAAATCCATATGGAATAATCCGAAGAGAAAAGCCGTTATAACTATGGAAGAAGTCTTACCAAAGCGCTCAAAGCTTCGCTGAATAACCCCTCTAAACATTACTTCTTCACAAACTCCAGCTGAAACTCCTATTAATAATAGATTTACAAGTAAAGGTGTCTCACTTATTGGAAGGGGAGGTATAATAACATTTCCAAAAATAGTATTTATCAGCCAAAGGTTAAAAAAATTAATTACTGTAACAATCCACATTGAAAAAAACATTATTGACATTATGATAAAAAGATTTAGAAAGCTGACAGGGTTGAGTCTAAGAATTTGTTTTACATTGTATTTTCTAATTACTAGCAATAAAACAGAAGGGATTAATATGATTATGTATTCAGTGACGAGTATTCCAGTAGCAAAGTTTTTATTTTGTACATATACGCCTAAAGTCATAAGTAAAAGTCCTACTATAGAATAAAGTAACCCCGTTTCGACCAAACTCGGAGCTTTACTTAGGCTATTGCCTATGTCGTTTTTATTAATTATTGACTCAGAATTCATTATATACACCCCAAACTTTATTTTACATTAATGTATATTATATCACAAACATAAAGAAAGGGAACACAGAGGGACGGTTCTTTTGTGCTAATTAGCACAAAAGAACCGTCCCCCTGTGTTGTTGTTAAATACGTGCAATCTATCTTATTACTCGTCTTGCTGTATAATAAGTTCTACTATAATATGCCGAAGAAAGTGAGGATGTTTTAACTACATCTCCCGTTGAAGGAGCGTGTACAAACTTCCCGTCACCGACATATATTCCTACATGATTTACAGTTTTGCCATCAGCAGCAAAAAACACTAAATCGCCATACTGCAAGTTGTCCTTTGACACGTATACTCCTGCCTTTGCTTGATCTCTTGATACTCTTGGTAGTGAGATTCCCAGTTTACCATAAACAGAGTATACTAATCCTGAACAATCGTAGCTATTAGGACCTGTTGCACCCCATTGGTATGGTTTTTCCATTTCTTGCGACAGTAGAGTTTGTAGCTGCCCTGCAACATAGCTATTACTACCACTGCGTGAGGGTAAATCATTCGATTCGATATACCGACCGCCAAAATTCTCATACATTCTTTGAAGGAAGGCTATGGCTTCTTCTTTTGAGGTGTATGCGCCAGGAACAAACATTTTATCTTCATTTCCGTTTACAACCCCGGTTTTACACAAATAGATAACCTCATTAACAGCCCATTTTGATATTGTATTTTGATCTTTAAATATATATAGGATTTCGCTCTCAACATTACTGTTGGGTCTTGCTGCTTTTAATGTCCTATATAGCATGACAACAATTTCTTCACGTGTAGCAGTATTATTTGGCGCGAATAATCCATGTCCTATGCCATTGACGATGCCCAATTCATTTGCAACAATTACACTAGGATTTTGTGTATCACTAAATGGGTTGGAGTTTACATTAGGCAACTCTTTACCGCTAAGAGACCTATATAATTTAATAGTCAATTCAGTAAACTCTTCTCTCGTGATATAGCTAGTATAATTATTCGTTACTTTATTTGTTAGCAGATTATAGTTATAAGCTTTTGAAATTTCAGGCTTTGCCCATTCACTTGCAGTGTTTAGGTTAATGTTCTGTTTCGCAAAGGATGGGACGGATGCAAACAGTCCTATCGATAAAATGGTTGAAATAAAGAAAATCTTATGTTTTTTAATCATATTTATCTCCTCGTATTAAAGTAGTGGTGTCTCTTTGTTCTTAATGCAAAACGCTTCCAGAACTTACAACTTCTCGTCTACAAGGTAGTACATGTATTGTAAGCATAAAATATATTAACATAAGATTGAGTTATGTTAACTTACAAATCTCTTACATTATCATTACAACACTGAGCGTAATTGGATATATTTGGGGATAAAATGTGTTATTCATCTCAAAAACCGTATTGCCATCTTTTTTGCCCAAATCATGACTTATATTAAATTACAAATTAACAATTTCACCAGGATCAATTTTTACAGGTTGCCTATCGACACTTATCCAAACAGGATTAGCTGAAGTATTATGAACTATTTTTCTGTTAGCACTGAACTTAAGGTTATGTAAAGACTTCATGTAATCCATTATTTCTATATTTGTTGCATACCAAACTGAATCGTCAAAGGAAACACGTTTACTGAACTCTTCAATTAAGCACCAATTTTGTTGTCTGTTAAACTCAAAACTATGTCCCCACACATATAATAGAGTTAGTTTTTCCCAAGGAGTGGTCTTTTTGAACTCTTCCACTTTGTCAAGCAAATTTTCGTTATGATGGCATGTGGGATGCCAAGTTAAAAAATTAGATGGCAATTCAAAGTTTCCTGTAGAATGTACCGTTCTTGAGTATTCAATTCCCAACACAGGGAGTATATTAAGCAATTCGTCATTATAATCACCGAACGGATAAGACATTCCTCGAACAGGATAGCCCGTGAGCGACTCAAGATTTCTTCTATCATCCATTATCTCCCTAATAATCTCTTCCTTCGAAATTTGAGTAAGAAAGGGGTGAGTTAAGGTATGAACTGAGACTTCATGACCTTTATACAAGTTCTTTATTTCCGCGGATTTAACAAATTGTTCTTTATCAAAGTTACCCGAGTTTAAATGAAAAGTACCTTTAATATTATATTTGTTAAAAATGTCGATGAGCTCTCTGTCAAAAATTTGACCATCATCATAGCTCATGGTTAAAGCTTTTTTCTTTCCTTGTGGGAAACTGTAACATATTGTACTCATAAAAATCATCTCCTTAAGCTGCATTATAGGATCTGTTGAAGTAAATGACAAGAACATTAATCTATGGTATTTTACGATGCTAGATATTTTAGGCTAGCGCTCTAACATGGTCATTTTTGCAAAAGGTAAAGCAATTTTCAGTGTATCCATGTTCAGAATACACATAATTAAGAATATTAAAGGCAATGAAAGATTGCATGAAAGTTAAACGGCCTGGCTCCGAACGAATGTTGGAACCAGACCATTTAAACAGCACACAGGATACCGAGCTGCAGTATGGAAGAGCTGCTCTATCTTTGGAGAAGTCAAATTGTTCGGTTCATCGGGGTTAATGGAAATAGGTCCGTTACGCTCGGTTATTTTTTTATCAAGAAGTCGAATAGTGTTTTCTACTTCTTCTTGAACGAAAGGTTTTAAAATATATTGGAATACTCCATATTCAAGAGCTTTACATGCAGCTTCAAAATCTTTATAGGCGCTGATAAGGACAAATTCTATATCAGGGTCTTTCTCTCTTAAGGAAGAAATAAGTTGAATGCCAGACATTTTTGGCATTCGTATATCGGTAAAAACCACATCTGGTTTTATCTTGTGGATTTGTTCTAAAGCAACTTGAGGATCAGTAAACTTTGCAACAATTTTAAACCCTGCTGCCTCCCAGTTAAGTAATTCTTCTAATCCTGTTAAAATCCAAGGTTCATCGTCTATAAGGACAACTTTATTCACTTATTACACCTCTATACAATAGCTGTTATTATACACAACATTTTTGGACAATTCGAAGAACGGATTACATAATGAATAATTTATATATTACAATTTTATGTTTACATATTTTTACCTTTATATCAATATACCTTCAGATACTGGAATTTGTCAAGTTTTTACGGCATATTATGTTAATCAATAGTATCAATGGATAAGAAAAAGATGGAAAATTTATTTTAAAGTGATATAATTTAAATGCAGTAATAACTACTAAATACTAAGATAAGAAACCATTATTTGAGGTATTTAAAGAAGGGGAGGTTGTAAAATGCAGGAGAGAGTATTTGGAAAAACACAAGATGGTGATGAGGTTATACTTTATACTATTGCCAACTCGAAGGGCATGAAGGCTGAAATAATAAATTATGGTGGAATAGTTGTATCTTTGTATGTTCCTGATGAGGACCAGAAGCAAATTGATGTTGTATTGGGCTGTGACAATTTAGAAGATTATCAAAATAGTCCATTTTTTGGAGCTATTGTAGGTCGTCACGCTAATAGAATCGAAGGCGCTGTATTTGAATTGAACAAGAAAGAATACAAGCTTGTTAAAAACGATGGAAACAACCATCTTCATGGAGGGACAATTGGTTTTGACAAAGTCATTTGGGATGTAATAGAGCATAATGAGAATACATTGAAATTGCATTATTTGAGTGTGGATGGAGAAGAAGGATATCCAGGAAACCTAGATGTTACTGTTACTTATTCCATAACTGAAGATAATGGCTTATCAATTGAATATACAGCTAAATCTGACGCAGATACTGTAATAAATCTAACTAACCACAGTTATTTTAATCTATCAGGTCATAACTCAGGAGATATCCTCAACCATCAACTAAAAATTAATGCCGACAAGTTTACCTTTAATAATGAAGAATGCATTCCTACAGGGGAAATATTAAGCGTTGAAGGGACACCGATGGATTTTAGAGATTTTCGAACCATTGAACCTGGCATTAAGTCCGACAGTATACATATTAAAAACGGTGGTGGATATGACCACAACTTTGTGTTAAATGTAAGTGGGAAAGAACCTGAATTTGCAGCCGAGCTCTTTGATCCTTCAAGTAATCGCAGGATGAAGGTATACACGACAAAGCCGGGAATACAATTTTATTCAGGAAACAGCATAGGCGCTCAAGTAGCTGGTAAGGATGGAGCAATTCACAGCAAATGGAGTGGACTATGTCTTGAAACACAGTTTTTCCCTAATGCAATGAAGCATAAACATTTTCCTTCTCCTATTTTAAGGGCGGGAGAATTATATCATCATATAACAATTTATAAGTTTGAATAAACTGTATGATAATATAAGGCACTTGTGGGAAACCAATTATAATAAATATTTGTAGGAAACCTCACGGGAATAACTTAAATATACTACAAATTGATACAAAAATACGTACAACGAATAATGTTTGTACAAAATAACATTATTAAAACAACCCGCATTAGCATGGTAAATCTATGGAAATGCGGGTTTTGTATCTACCGTTATCGATTATATAATTAGCTTAAAAACATATTCCCAGTTTCTTTAACATATTTTGTTCTATATACGATACTGTAGAATCACCATTGAGCTTTTTAAATCCTTTTGCAACTATTGGTATTTTATTGTACAATAAACAAATCGTAAACCACGAAGTAAGAAGGTTTCAGTTGAAAACCATGAAATAATACCAAATTTTGACAATCAATGGCATTCTTTATTAAAATGAGAATTGGTTGAAAGCCGTTTTTATTAATCTAAGGGGATGTATGAATGAAAAAATACCGTTTTGCTCTTTTGACAGTATTTGCAACTGCGCTGATAAGTCTAAAGGGTAGTACTTATATAAATGTGGCAGGCGTAGATAAATCAAATGAGGTTTATTCTGTTTTTTCATCTATTCATACCGAGCCCTCTAAGCATGGAACAGAGGTCGTTACACCAATACCATCCTCAACACCATCTTCGGGGTCTGTTTTGGCCGAGATCCCTGCCCAAGAAGTGCAAGCTACACCAACACCATCTTCCGAGTCTGTTTTGGTTGTAAGCCCCACCCCTGAACCGGAAGACACGCCAACACCATCACCAGAATCTGTTTCGACTATAAGCACTACCCCTACTCCTCAGGTGGAGGATGTACCTGAGTTCATTTATCCAATTCGGACATTTGATGATGATACCAGGATTTGCCTTACTTTTGACGATGGAGGCGACCGTAGGTCAGTAAAAAATGCCCTTGAAGTATTGAAAAAGCATGAGGTACAATGTACTTTTTTTGTAGTCGGAAAGTATTTAAAAGCTAATGAAGAATTGTGGAAGCAAGCCATTGAAGATGGTCACATAATCTGTAACCACACACAGAACCATAAATGGCTTACTGAATTAAAGAACGAAGAGGCTAAGAAAGAGATACTAGAATGGGAATCAACAGCTTCGGAAGTCCTGGGGCAAGATTATCTTGATAGAATGAAACAGGAATCTCCCTTTATACGTCTCCCAGGCGGCGCAGGAAATGAGAGTAAGAGGATTTTACGGATTGTTTCTGAGCTGGGCTATATTCCTATAGGCTGGAATATAGAAAGCTATTACGCTGTTTTAAGGCACCATAATTTAAAAACCGAACCTCTTGACCCAATTGCTGAGGAGGTTTTTGCCCACATTACAAAAAAAGCAAAAGGTGGCTCGATAGTCCTCCTTCATTTTAATCCATATGATGTGGCCAAACTTGATGAAATCATAACCGAAATGAAAGCAAAAGAGTTGACAATGCATTTGCTTTCTGAGTGCATAGAGTAATTTTTCTTGTAAATTACCATAAAAAAAACTAATCATTATAATCATATTCTATCCTACACGTTATGAGTATGAGCAAAGTAACTATTAATAGTGGCTATTTGTCTATTCAATTAAGCTTGAGACCATATATTTACTGTAATTTTCAGCTGCTTATTCGAGTAGTTACATAGCTAAAGCTTTGTGCAAAAATCTCTTAAAATGGGTTAAAAATATCGAATTCATATAGTTTATGATTATAATTAAACAAATTTTGCTTTATGTAACATTTTCAATTATAATATGATTATCTTTTTTTATATCAGATTAAAGAAGTATTGGCTTTAGTCACAAAGAATTCTTTTTATAGAGGATAAGATATTATAGGTATTAACATGGAAGAAACGCTAAAAGAATATGAACAACCCTTTTATATCGCAAGACATAAGCACGACAGCACTTTTAATATGAAATCTTGCCACTACCACAATGATTTTGAAATATATTATTTGCTAGATGGGCGCAGAAACTATTTTATTCAAAATAAAGTGTATTCAGTGGTAAAAGGTGATATTGTTCTTATAAACATTCAAGACATCCATAAAACTATGGACTCTAACAATTCTGTTCATGAGAGAATTGTAATAAATTTCAAGAAAGAATTCATCGCTCCATTATTAGAAGATGAAGATGATTTATTGAGTTGTTTTTTAAGTGACCATAAAGTAATAAACCTAAATGTAACAGAGCAGAGTTTTGTGCAATCAATTCTATTAAAAATGGTAGAAGAGGATAGAAGAAAACCAAAAGGTTATCTAACATATGAAAAGATCCTCCTAACAGAGCTATTACTTTTTATTAATAGAAACATGGAAAAGTTTGATGAGCAGCAAAGATATCGTAGCAGCCTACAAAACAAAATGTCTGAGGTGGCCCTTTATTTAATCGAGAACTATAAGAAGAAAATTACACTGAAACAGGTTGCAGATGAATTTTTCATTACACCATCCCACCTGAGCAGATCATTTAAAAAAACCACAGGTTTTACTTTTATTGAGTATTTGAACAGTATTCGTATCAAGGAAGCTCAAAAGCTTTTGAAAGGAACTAGAAAAAGTGTAATGGAAATTTCTGAATTGGCAGGCTTTGAAAGTCAGACTCACTTTGGTAGAGTATTCAAGGAAGTAACGGGTTTATCTCCGTTGCAATATAGAAAGCGTCCTGGAATATAGAAAAATTAGTTAAAACTTTATGTTTAGTTAATAGGACTTTTGTAAATGAATATATTGACATATAGAATTTCTGACTCAATGAATTAAATAATGGCTTTTGCGAAGTAATTATAATGATGGTTAAGTGCACAATAAGTGATGATATACTTTCTGGTATAACAACATTATGTATTGCAGTGGAATAAAATATATGCAACTGCAAAATGCTTGAATAAGAAAGCGCTTACACCTATAATGTATATTAGGTGTAAATATGAATACATAAAACATATATTAAAGTAAGGAGAGTAATTACATGAGTAAATGGAAAGACTTTTTAAAACACTTTGACTCAAAGGAAATTAAGGTTGAAACACTCAAGCAAGAAGCTGAAAAGGGATTTTCAGAGTACGGAGTTTATCCACGCTCCATTAATGAGGTTGGTAATGCAATAGTAATGATGGCTCGTGGTGATGAAGAGAAATGCCTTTTAGTTATCGGAGAAGACAGCCGTCTTGAAGATTTAGAAGGTACAATAATTGAGCAAGATGGTATAAAAATAAAGGTTTGTCCTTTGTCAAATGAAAACTGCGATGTTATAAGAGCAATTTTCCCATATACCAATCCTCAAAGCCATAAGGGTAAAAAGATTACCATAGGTCTTGGAGATCGCTTAGGTTTAGCTTCTCCTGGGCATATTGAGACTGTCAGAGACTTGGATGTATTTCCTGTACTGGCTCAACAATCTATACGTGAATTAAATTTAACAGGCAGAACCTATGAAGATGTAATTTCTTCAGCAGCTTGGGCTGTATTTCAAGAAGGATATACAAAAGGATATGGGGCTGACGGTGACCATTTAAAAACTGCTGAGGAAGTTAAAATGTCGTTGGATGTTGGCATGACAATGATTACTCTTGACTGTTCTGAACATATTGACAATGCTGCAGCCGACGCTGATATTGCTGACCTAAAGGAGAAGTATCAAAGTTTTCCTGCTGCAGAGCGTGAAAAGTGGGAAGAAAAATATTCAAATAAAAGTTTTAAAGTAGGGGAATTCAATTTTAACATTTCAGAGGATGATTTGGTACGTATGGCATGTGTATATGGCGGTGCTATCCATCATTCAGTGGATATTTACCACAATCTTATTGCAAAATGTGACAGGTCAATAGATTTTGAAATGTCGATAGACGAAACGTTGACATCCACATCACCGGCCTCTCATTATTTCGTAGCTGCAGAGTTAATTGATGCAGATGTAGAAATAACAAGCCTTGCTCCAAGATTTTGTGGTGAGTTCCAAAAAGGAATAGATTACATCGGAGACTTAGAACAATTTACAGAAGAATTTTCTATACACTGTGCAATAGCAGAACATTTTGGATATAAAATAAGTGTGCATTCTGGTAGCGATAAGTTCAAAGTTTTTCCTGTTGTTGGCGAAAAAACACATGGAAACTACCATCTAAAAACAGCTGGAACAAACTGGTTGGAAGCTGTTAGAGTAATAGCTAAACACGATCCCGATCTATATAGAAGAATGCATGCATTTGCATTAGAGCATTTAGACGAAGCAAGAAAATATTATCATATTGGAGCAAAAGAAGAAAATATCCCTGCCCTCAATGATTTGAAAGATGAGCAGCTTAGTGAGCTTATGGATATGGATGATTCAAGACAGGTGATGCATATTACTTATGGTCTTTTACTCCAAGCCGAGGATGAAAATGGTAAATCATTGTTCAGGGACGAGTTCTATGACGTTATGTATGAATATGAAGCCGAGTATGCCGAAACATTGAAGAAGCATATTGGCAGACATTTAACAACTCTTGGACTATAGATTTTAATTCAGCGTCTTATAGGCAGGGCTTAGCCCTGCCTATTTGCATGCAAATTCATATTGTATACTAATATTTTCTATCTATGCTATAATACCCTCATAAAAGAATTTGTGGTGTAGTTTTAATATTAATACCTGTACAATGTCCTAAAGAGGAACTTATGCGCGTGTAACCTTTGCTAACGCAAAAATGCACATGCGCAATTATATTATGAATTAACATAATTCATGATATAATGGTACTCTGAAAAGAGGTTTTAAAGAAAGTATGGAAAAAGAATTAGTTTATATTTGTTGTATTTATTTAGTGTTAATTAACAGTATTGGATTCATTTTGACTGGATTTGATAAATATTGGGCTGTACATAATAAATGGAGATTGGCTGAGAAGAAGTTCATAATTTTGGCTGTATTTGGTGCAGGATTGGGTGTGTTTATTGGTTGTCTTGTTTTTCACCATAAAATAAGAAATCGTACATTTATGTTGGGCATTCCTGCAATATTAGTAACTGAAATAGTGCTTACGTTAGTGTTGATCTTCATGAGTGTAAGGGGTCAAATTGAATTAAGTATACCAATATTTCATATTATCAAAATATAATTGTTTGATGCACAGTTTGCCCAGGGAGTAGCTTGATAAAAGCTTTTTTTATTGGATAATCATAATAGCTTGCTGCAATAGTATAAAACCCCGGAGGCAAATCTTCGATTTTGAAATTCCCGTTCATATCAGATTTAGTTTTGTAAACAGGTGTATTACATTCGTAGCCGAAGAAAAGAAGAATAGCCACATCCTTTACAACATTGCGGTTTTTTTCTATATACACATTTCCAGTTATTACACTACAATAATTATCTTTGCTAATAACTATATGAACGTTTTGAGAGTTAGTCTGAACAGGATCCATATGCACATTTTGTTCTTGGTCTAGATCCTGCGAGTTTAACTGAACATGTTCTCTTTGAGAACACTTAGTAGCATCCACTACAATACATCTCCTCCCATAGACAATATCTATATTTGTCTATGGTGTGGCATATATTTTATATGCTACACCATAGCGTTACTTTTAGCAGTATTTCTTATTAGGGTCTACCTTAACAGTGGTATCATTATCCTGTATTGCTTTGTTCTTTGATACATTTTCTGCAGCACTGGCTGATACATTCCATGCATGAGAATCGCTATCGCTATCGCTGTCGTGATCTGCATTCTGTCCTTGGTACTGTTTTTGAGTTAGAGCATTGTAATTTACCTGTTTGTTAAACTGTCTTAGCTTAGTTTCTTCCCGTTCATTGAATTCAATATCTTGCTCTGCCTCCAACTCTGATTTAATTATAGCCTTCAAATCATTCTTAAGTTGGTTTTTTAATTCGTTGTAATCGAATTCAATCATCTTGTACCGCATCCTCCTTTGAAATATTTATTTACTATATACTATGCAGCTAGTTCAAAAAGTGATTTACATAAGGTGAATTTTTAAGAAGTTTTTAACTTGACATTATTTTCATGCTATACTATGATTGTATTAATTCAATTGAATATATGCCTACGGGAGCCAATGGTATATGGCTGAGAGGGAGTTATAAACTCCGACCGTACAAACCTGATCCGGTTAATTCCGGCGTAGGGAAGGGTGATTTTGGTTTCAACCGCCTATTCCCGGCGGTTTTTTGATTGTAATAATCACATAATTCATTTCATGTGTTAAAAGCTCATAAAACCCCGCATACTACAGTTGTAATAAACCTTTCAGGTGAGGCATTTATACCTAGAACAAGCTTGTAGAAGTTTAGCAATGCGCCACAATTGCACAGCTAACCTAATTAATTAAAGTTGTTTCGGTAATTAAAATTGACTATAAACCAAAAGGTGTGACAATGAATGAAAAAATCTATAAGTACAAATAAATCCAATTCAGAAATAGCTGATAAATTAATTTTACCAATTTCCTTTATAGTTGCAATTATCTTGTGGGAAGGCTTGGTATATGTTTTCAAGACACCTGCCTACCTTGTTCCATCTCCAAGTGCAGTTTATGAAGCATTTATTGAGTATTTTCCAGTACTTATAAGGCATACAGCAGTGACTTGTTACGAGGTGCTTTTGGGTTTTACTGCTGCGTTGGTGCTATCAATAGTTGTTTCGCTTTTGATGGTACGAATGAAAATTCTGTACAAAATATTATGGCCTTATATGGTTTTAAGTCAAACCATACCACTTTATGTGATTGCTCCATTATTTATGATATGGTTCGGGTTTGGAGTTTTACCTAAAATACTTATTGTAACTCTTGTGTGTTTCTTTCCAATAACTGTTGGTCTAGTGCAAGGGTTGATATCCACGGAGCCAGAATTAGATGAGCTTTTGCAGGTTATGAGAGCTACTCCATCGCAGATTTTATGGAAAGTAAGAATACCCCAAGCAATGCCTCAGTTTTTTTCAGGAGTAAAAATATCTGTGGCATACAGTGTAACAGGAGCAGTACTTGCTGAATGGGTGGGAGCACAGGAAGGTTTAGGTATCTTTTTAACAAGAGCTATGAAAACTTATAATACTGCTGCAGTATTTGCAGATGTATTCATTATTATTGTTCTTAGTTTGATTTTGTTTTTTGTAATTTCATTTATTGAAAAGAAAGTTATTAGAAGGAGGCATATATCATGAAAAAATTTAAGAATATTTTAATTTTATTTTTCATTTTCACTTTTGTAATCTGCTTAACGGGATGTGGGAAAATACAAAGCAATGAGCGAGGAATAATTGCTGTATTGGACTGGGCACCAAATACTAATCATACTGGGCTATATGTAGCATTAACAGAAGGTTATTTTAAAGATGAAGGGCTTAATGTGAAGATAATTCAACCTGAGGAAGGTACAGCCGAGCACTTAGTCGCATCCAACTCAGCTCAATTTGGAGTTAGCTATCAAGAAAATGTTACTTTTGCGCGTGCAGAGGGTATACCGATTGTATCTTTGGCAGCAGTGATACAGCACAATTCATCAGGCTTCGCATCTTTAACAGAAAAAAACATTACTTCACCCAAGGATTTTGAAAATAAAAAATACGGTGGTTGGGGCTCACCCCTTGAGGAAAAAACTTTACGTTATTTAATGGAAAAGGCAGGCGCAGATCCGGATAAAATACAGATTGTTACAACGGGTGATGCTGATTTTTTCCAGACAACAGGTACAGGTGAAATCGATTATGGTTGGATATTTGAAGGCTGGGACGGAATTGCAGCGAAACTTAGAGGTATCGAGTTGAATTATATCGACCTTGGAAAAGAAGCTGAAGTATTCGATTACTATACTCCTGTCATAATTACAAGTGAAAAGATGATCGAAGAGAATGAGCAGTTGGTACAAAAATTTATGAGTGCTATTGAAAAAGGATACACATTCTGTATAGAAAATCCTGAAGCAGCAGCTGAAATACTACTTGAAAATGTTCCTGAACTTGACAGAGAATTGGTTATAGAAAGTCAAAAGTTTTTGGCTGAAAAATACCAGGATGATGCTCCATATTGGGGATTGCAAAAAGAGGAAGTTTGGGAAAGGTATAGTACTTGGTTATATGAAAATGGCTTTATAGAAAATACAATTGACGTAAGGAAAGCATTCACTAATGATTATCTGACACATTGAGCGGTTACATGAATATTAGCACCAATCAGCATTTCATGAAGCTAAATACTATAGGCACGCATTTTTCAATTATAGAAGACAAAAAGAGCACGATAACTATTATGTATACATATATGGAGTTTGTGATGTACGCCCAAATTATCTGGCTGAGCTTCTTATATGTGAAAAGTTCAGTTATTGCGAAGTTTACGGAGGTCAAGGTGGAACAGGCTGTAGAAGTAATAAATCTAAGTAAATCATATATATTAGACAAAAAAGAACTAAAGGTGCTGGAGAACATCAATCTCAAAGTTACTGCAGGAAATTTCATCTCAATTATAGGTCCAAGCGGTTGCGGAAAAAGTACCTTATTTAGAGTAATTGCAGGATTAGAAAAAGACTATACGGGTTCTGTATATGTAAATGGTAGCGACATAGCAAATACAAAGCCATATATTGCTTACATGTTACAAAAAGATCTGTTATTACCTTGGCGAAATGTTTGGAAGAATGTTGTTTTGCCTCTTGAATTGGCAGGTACCCTAAAAGATACAGATAATACTTTTTTAGAGAAAATGCTTGAAGAGTTTGGTCTTAAAGAATTTAAAAATGCTTATCCAGACGAATTATCAGGTGGCATGAGGCAGCGCGTAGCGTTATTAAGAACATGGCTAATGAAAGGTTCGGTTATGCTTTTAGACGAGCCATTTGGAGCCCTTGATGCATTAACCCGCAATCATATGCAGGACTGGCTTACTAAGGTATGGGAAAAGCATCAAAAGACAGTGCTTTTCATAACCCACGACATTGAAGAGGCTATATATCTTTCGGATGAGATTGTTGTGATGAGTCAAAGGCCGGGTAAGTTTATAGAATCCCTAAATATTGATTTAGAAAGACCAAGAAAACGCGATATGGTATATACTCAACAATTTGTAGAATATAAAAAGAGAATCATGTCTAAGGTACAAGAATAACGATATCTTAAGAAAAACCAAGAAATTCAAAGATATAGTGAGATAATTTAATTGGTTGACTCAACACAATTCACATGGTCACGTGAACATACTTTACAATAGAATGAGCGTGTTATATAATCTGAGTATGAGATGATACATACATATGATGTATTAGAAAAAAGTAAGGTCAGGGGGGAGGGATTGAAAATGGAAGCACCTGTTTTTTTCCCGGGAACAGTTATACCAGTTTCGTCTATCGGACTTTTACAAGGAATATTTTCAGTCACAAATGGTATAACTTTGTCACAGGTCTGTGAAATAACTGGACTGGAACCAGGCACTATACAAAACTGGATAAAAAGAGGATACGTTAATCACCCCATTGACAGAAAGTATACAAAAGGGCATCTAACCAGAATTATTCTCATAAACATTCTAAGGGATACATTTGTTATTGAGAATGCAGCTAATTTGTTGAGTTATGTAAATGGAGATTTGCTAGATCGTGCCGATGATATTATGGACGACAGTGAAATCTATCAGTGTTTATGTAATATTCTCATACCTGAAGATCCAAATACACAAGTAGATATAAACACTTTGTCCGAGAGAATTGATGAAGAACTGTTAGATTTTGTTGAACCGTATGATGGGGCAAAAGAAAAACTTAAACTTGCATTGAAAGCAATGGTTTTTGCTTGGTGGTCTTTAGAATTAAAAAGACGTGCAAACCAGTTAACAGAAAACATTTAGGTAAAAAAATCCGTGTAATAAGGAGGTCAGCATGAATTGGTGGAATGAGTTTACGCAGTTGCAAAGAATTTTCGCAACCGTTGCTATCCCAGCTACGATTATTATGTTAATTCAATTTATATTGCAACTGCTGGGAATTGCGAACGAACAAGATGGAACAGATATTGATGGCGTTGATGGAACTGATGTTGATTCTGTTGATGGAGCTGATGTTGATTCTGTTGATGGAGCTGATATGGACACTTCAATAGATTTACCTGATGATTATGAAACAGATGTATCTGACTTAGATAGTACATTTGACGATGGCTCTTTCGACGATGACGGGACAGATGTGGACGATGCACATGATGGATTGCGTCTATTTACTTTAAGAAGCATTATAGCTTTCTTCGCAGTAGGTGGATGGATGGGTGTTGCCGCTATTGAGTGGAACCTTTCATCAATTCTTGCAGTTATACTTGCTGTTGCAGCTGGAACTTTGGCTATGTACTTTGTAGCTTGGACAATTTATACTTTTTTAAAAATGCAGCAAAGTGGTAGTATGAAGTACGAATACGCAGTGGGTAAAGAAGGTGTTGTATATCTTACCATCCCAGCAGGTGGACTCGGGAAAGTGAATGTTATCGTTCAGGATCGTCTTTGTGAACTTAGTGCACAAACAAATTCTGACAGAGACATAAAGACCGGAGAAAAAGTAATAGTTGTTGATTTTACTCCAGACGGAGTATTAATCGTAGAACCTAAGAATTTATCTGAAAAAAAAGAAATTGTATAGGAGGTTTATTTTATGCCAGGTAGTACGATACTTTTTGTTGTAATTGTGATTCTAGCTTTTTCAACATTTCTGTTTGTAGTTTCTAGGTACAAAAGGTGTCCATCTGATCGTATCATGGTCATCTATGGTAATGTGGGCCAGGCAAAGGATGGTTCTTCATTATCAGCAAAATGTATTCATGGTGGAGCAGGATTTATATGGCCAGTTATACAGGCATATGAGTTTTTGGACTTAACACCCATATCCATAAGTGTTGACTTAAAGAGTGCCTTAAGCCGACAGAACATACGAATTGATGTTCCATCTAGCTTTACAGTAGGTATTTCAACAGAACCAGGAGTAATGCAAAATGCTGCAGAGCGTTTGTTGGGGCTAAAACATAACGAAATACAAGAATTAGCAAAGGATATAATATTTGGACAACTGAGACTTGTTATAGCCACAATGGAAATTGAAGAAATAAATACCGACAGAGATAAATTCCTAGATGCGGTGTCTAGCAATGTTGAAACTGAGCTAAAAAAGATTGGACTTAGACTAATAAACGTTAATGTGACTGATATAAGTGATGAGTCGGGATATATTGCAGCGCTTGGTAAAGAAGCAGCAGCAAAAGCTATAAACGACGCTAAAAAAACCGTTGCTGAAAAGGAAAGAGACGGTGCTATTGGTGAAGCCAATGCTCGTCGTGACCAAAGAATTCAAGTGGCTTCAGCCGATGCGGAAGCAATAAAGGGTGAGAACGAATCGGCAGCTTCGGTTGCGATGTCCAACGCAATACGCCGTGAGCATGAAGCCGAAGCTAGTAAAAGAGCCATAGCATCGGAGAAAATACAAGCAGCTAAGGCCTTACAGGAAGCATATGTTGCAGAAAAAGAAGCAGAGCTTGCCCGTGCTGCACGCGAAAAGGCTACACTTGAAGCTGATATTTTGGTTAAAGCTGAAATTGAAAAGCAAAGACTTGCTCTTGAAGCAGAAGCAAAAGCTGAACAGGCAAGACGCCTTGCAAATGGTGAAGCAGATGCAGTTTTCATGAGGATGGAAGCTGAAGCTAGGGGTATTCAGGAAATTTTGACTAAGCAAGCGCAGGGATATGCACAACTGGTTCAATCAGTTGGTGGAGATCCAGCAAATGCTGCTCAAATGATGATTGCTGAAAAGCTGGAGAAGCTTATGCAGATTCAAGTGGATGCAATTAAAGGTATACAGATCGACAAGATTAATGTGTGGGATAGTATGAGCGATGGAAGTCCTACAACGGCTAATTTTCTTTCGGGTATGTTAAAATCCATTCCTCCGATGAATGAAATGTTTAAGATGGTGGGAATGGAGATCCCGGGATATCTTGGTAAAGATGCTCAAAAGACCGAAGCAGGCGATAGTAATGTAGCTTATGATATTAAAGTAGAAGACTCTAACAACAAAGCAGAACAGACTGTATAACTGTATGAAAGAATAAATGAAACATTAAATAATGATGCGTTATATATACGTACGGTTTGGAAATGGGGAAGCTATGAAAATAGTTTCCCTACTTTTTTATATAACATTTAGGAGTATCGTTGCAATGGGTATGCATTACCTAAAATGACCATTTTTATATAAGCAACGAATATGTATTATCTAATATGACCATTTCTACTTAAAGAGAGAATATAACGAATAAAGATTGATTACGAATATATTTCGTAGCCATAGCTACCGAATCCAATCATATTTTCTATTATCATTGAGTTACAAATTAAAATTAATATTTTGTAAGACAAAAATAACTATTCGCAGATATACTAAAAATTGAACAGAGGATAATAACCCGTAAGAAATAGTGTGATGTATGAATAGTAACAGTCAACGAAAGGAGAGAAAGAAATAGTGAAAAGAAATATAGTAAGTATAGACCAAGAAAAATGTATCGGTTGTGGGCTATGTATTAACGCTTGCCATGAAGGTGCTATTGAATTAGTTAATGGAAAAGCAGTTCTTATAGATGACGAATACTGTGATGGATTAGGTAACTGTTTACCAGCATGTCCTGTGGGAGCAATTGAAATCACTGAAAGGGAAGCAGCTCCATATAACAAGGAACTTGTAGATAAGAAAAAGGAAGAAAGTAAGCAGAAAAGCTCGTGTAATACAAGCGCAGGAGCAGGAGGTTGCCCCGGTAAGCGCGCCATGAAAATTGAGAGAAACAAGGCAAATAGTCAACCAGCCAGGAAGCAAGCGGATGACGTAAGCAACACTGATGTGCCTTCTGAACTCAACCAGTGGCCGGTGCAATTAAGCCTTATAAATCCAAATGCATCATACCTTGATGGTGCCGATCTTCTAATTGCAGCTGACTGTTGTGCTTATGCGTATGGTAATTTTCATAAGGAGTTTATTTCAGGGAAGATCACAGTAATTGGGTGCCCAAAACTTGATGACAATGATTATTATATAGAAAAATTGACACAAATTTTACAGCATAAAGATATAAAGAGCATTACAGTAACCAGAATGGAAGTTCCATGCTGTGGAGGAACTGTACATGCCGCTAAAACAGCAATGCTTAATGCTCAAAAAATAGTTCCATACCGTGAAGTCATTATAAGTACGGATGGAACAATAGTTAGTGGTTAAAGAACCTTTACGCCTGATTTGATTGCTTCTTGTGCAATCTGATCAGGCAACTTATCATCACTTATTAATATATTCAAATCAGATAACTGACCAAATGTAAATGCAAGTACTTTATTAACTTTGCTTGAATCAACCAACATAATAACTTTCTTAGCTTTCTTAATCACGGCTTTTTTAAGTTCGCATTCAAAAAAGTTCGAAACAGTAAAACCATTTTCAAGACTGAACCCCGATGCTGCAATAAAGGCTGTATCAATATTTATTATGTCAAGTATTGATGTCGCAGTAGGCCCCGTGGCCGAGAGACTATTATGGTTTAGTTGCCCGCCTGTTTGATATATTGTAATTTTCTCTTTTTTAGTAAGCTCCATTGCAATATTTATTCCACTTGTCAAAATAGAATAGTGATCGTCAGGGATTAACCTTGAAAAATACATCATGGTACTACCTGCATCAAGAAAAATTGAACGACCATCATCAAGAAACTTCTTAGCTTTTTCAGCAATAGCCATTTTTTCTTCAACATTCTCAGCAGCGCGTAATGTATACTCATCTTCCTCGCCATAAATGGAAGCCAATTTCTTTATATTTACAGCGCCACCGTATGTTCTTATTAACATTCCATCGTTTTCAAGTAGTGTTAGATCACGTCTTAAAGTCATTGTGGAGACTTCTGGGAAAACATCTTTCAGTTCTGAAATCTGTAATTCGCCTTTATCATTTAATATACTAAGGATTTTTTCCTGTCTTTCATTATACAAGACCTTTCACTCCTTATTTAAATTTAACATATACCATCTTAACTTATCTTAACTTATTTAAAAAAAAAGCACAATAAGTTTTTATTTTTATGTTCCATTAAATCATAAATAATGTTATAATAAAACATATTGATAACAAAAGTGAACATTTTGTTCTTTTCAACAAAGTCTAAAATATTTGTTTGGCATAACTAAAACAAGGGTTTTGTAGTGTTCACAAATGAGAAGACGATTGGTTTATATACTTATAATAGAAACGAATAATGATTAATATATTTTCTTCATTTATGTGAAGAAAATTGGTTATATACTTAACTTATTGTGAAAGAATGAGTATGAACCTATTATAAGTTCAATTATTATATGAAAAAAAGCTAATAATATTATTATAGGAGGATTTCAAAATGATGACCAAAGCAGTTCGCTTGTATGGAAAAAATGATTTAAGACTCGAAGAATTTGAGCTTCCCAAGATTAAGGATGATGAGATATTAGCTCAAATCGTATCAGATAGTATATGTATGTCATCTTACAAAGCAGCGATTCAAGGAGCAGATCATAAAAGAGTTCCTAATGATGTAAGTGAAAATCCCATTATCTTAGGACATGAATTCTGTGGGGTAATTCTTGAGGTAGGTAGTAAGTGGAAAGATAAGTTCCAACCTGGAATGAAATTTTCTATACAACCAGCTTTAAATTTAAAAGACAACCCATTTGCAGCTCCAGGATATTCTTATAGTTATATTGGTGGAAGTTCCACACATATTATAATACCTAATGAAGTAATGGAACAGGGCTGTTTGCTGGAGTACAAGGGTGATGCGTTCTTCCATGGTTCGCTTTCCGAACCCATGTCTTGTGTTATAGGTGCATTTCATGCAAACTATCATACTGAAAGTGGAAGTTATGTGCACAACATGGGCATTAAAGAAGGTGGTAACATGGCCATCTTAGCAGGTGTAGGTCCAATGGGGCTTGGCGCTATTGATTATGTTCTTCACACTGACAGGAGACCTTCACGTCTTGTTGTAACAGATATTGACGAGGAACGACTTGCAAGAGCAGCAACACTCTATACCATAGAGGAAGCAAAGAAAAATGGTATTGAATTAATTTATCTAAATACTGGCTCGGTTTCTGATCCAGTAAAAAGTTTAATGGATCTTACCGATGGTAAAGGGTATGATGATGTTTTCGTTTATGTTCCTGTAAAGTCGGTTGTTGAACAAGGGGATAAAATATTAGCAAAAGACGGATGTCTTAA
Organism: Clostridiaceae bacterium; assembly: GCA_012519655.1. Lineage (GTDB taxonomy): Bacteria > Bacillota > Clostridia > DSM-8532 > DSM-8532 > Thermoclostridium. The sequence goes on from JAAYPS010000113.1 coordinate 26,795, forward strand.
CTTCTTTGCAGGTCCTACCGATCCTGCCTTTACAGCCGAATTGAATTTTTATAATGTTCATTACAGTTCAACACATATAGTGGGAACTAGCGGTGGAAATACAGATGATATGATAGAATCATTGGATATGATGGCTAATGGAAAAATCAATCCAGCTGCAATGATTACCCATATTGGTGGGCTTGATAGTGTTGTTGATACAACATTGAATTTGCCCAATATCCCAGGTGGGAAGAAATTGGTATATACGAATATTTCAATGGAGCTTACAGCAATAAGTGATTTTGCGAAAAAAGCCGACGAGAATCCTATGTTCGCGGAACTTGCAAAAATTGTTGAAAAAAACAATGGGTTATGGAGTCTTGAAGCTGAGAATTATCTTTTAGAGAATGCTGAAAAAATATAGATTATACATTATTTAATCTATAGTAATAGATTTTGAAAAGGTAAAAATAGATAAAGAGAGGCGAATAATATGGCAACCCCCGTTATAATGCCCAGGCAGGGCAATTCAGTTGAAAGCTGCATTATTACAGAATGGTTTGTGAAAAAAGGGCAGGAAGTTGCAGAAGGCGATGTGCTATTTTCATATGAAACCGACAAGGCAGCTTTTGAAGAAGAATCCAAAGTCAGTGGTACTGTGCTTGAACTTTTTTTCGAAGAAGGCGACGATGTACCTGTCTTGACAAATGTTTGTGTAATAGGAGAGCAAGGTGAAGATATTACACCTTTCGTTCCTGAGGGAGCGCAGATTGATAACACCGAACAACAGGAAGGTGCAAATGCTTCATCAGACAGTGCTGAAAACCAAACTGTCAAAGAGATTGAAGTACCCGATACTATTGAACCTCAGCACGAGCAGATAGCTTTAAAGACTGACGGAGAAATATTTATTTCACCAAGAGCTAGAAATCTTGCTGAAAAAATTGGGGCAGATATCCGCTATGCGGATCCTACCGGTCCTAACCAAAGAATTATTGAACGTGATATAAGGAAACTACAGCAAGAAGGTCTTCTCGTTACCCCGGGTGCAAAGGAAGCTTACAAAAACTTAGATCAGTCAATTAAAGGACTTGGTTTAGGTGGACGCATAACAACGTCAGATCTTAATAAGAGTGTTGTGGCCGAGAGTAAACCTGTTGAAGTAGCTAGTGGAGTTAAAGATGAGGTAGAGTATGAAGAAGTTAAACTTTCTAATATTCGCAAGGTTATAGCAAGAACTATGCACTCATCCTTGTCTGAGATGGCTCAGTTAACATTAAACACTTCATTCGATGCAACCGAAATAATAAACTTACGTAAGAAACTTAAAGCCAACGCAGAAAAAATGGGGCTTACAAATATAACCCTAAACGATATATTGTTATATGCCGTAAGTCGTGTGTTGCTTATGCATAAAGCAATAAATGCACATTTTACAGGTGAAACCATCAGATATTTCTCAAATGTTCATATGGGTGTTGCTGTGGACACAGAACGTGGGCTAATGGTTCCTACATTGTTTAATGCTAACAAAAAATCTCTTAATGATATAGCAATTGAAACTAAAGAACTTGCACAGGCTTGCCAGAAAGGTACGATAAATCCTGATTATTTACAGGGTGGTACTTTTACAGTTACTAACTTGGGTGCACTAGGTATTGAATCATTCACACCAGTTATCAATCCTCCCCAAACTGCTATTCTGGGTGTCAATACAACTGAACAAAGAATAAGAGAAGTAGACGGTACAATACAATCATATACAGCCATGTCGCTGTCGCTTACTTTTGATCACAGAGCAGTTGATGGTGCTCCTGCAGCAAGGTTTTTGAAGGATTTAACTCAAGCGCTTGAGAACTTTAATGTTCTTCTTGCAAAATAGGTAAAATGGTAAGGAAGTGAATTTTGTGGTTTATGATTTGATAGTTATTGGCGGAGGCCCGGGAGGGTATCTTGCTTCTGAGCGCGCTGGGCAAGCAGGCTTGTCGGTATTGCTTATAGAAAAGAGGGCTTTAGGTGGAGTTTGCCTAAATGAAGGATGCATTCCATCAAAAGCGCTGCTAAACTCGGCTAAAATTGCCGATTATGCGAAAGATGGAAAGAAATATGGAGTTGTTGCAAAAGATGTAGCAATTGACCATAAAGCAGTTGTTAAAAGAAAAAATAAGGTCGTGAGGACTTTAGTTGCTGGCGTGTCAATGAAAATGAAAAAAAACAATGTAACTGTAATAAGCGATGAAGCAGTTATTCAAGGACGCAGTTCAGAAGGTTTTGTCGTAAGGACCGGAGATGTTGAAAACATTGGGAAAAGGCTTTTAATTGCAACGGGTTCAGTTCCGTCCATGCCGCCTATTACAGGGTTGCATGAAGGATACAAGAATGGGTTTGTTCTAACAAACAGAGAAATTCTTGATCTCACAGAAGTTCCTGAGAAGCTGGTAATTATAGGCGGGGGAGTTATTGGGCTTGAAATGGCTTCATATTTTAACTCTGCAGGTAGTAAAGTAACTGTAATAGAGATGCTAGACCATATTGCAGGCCCCACCGACAGTGAAATTAGCTCCATTCTTCTAAATAGTTATAAGAAAAAGGGTGTTGATTTTAAGCTTTCTGCAAAAGTTACAGAAATCACCGATAGTGAAGTTCTTTTTGAAACATCGGAAGGCAAACAGTCTGTATCTGCTGATAAAGTACTTGCCAGTATTGGTAGAAGACCATTTACAGAAGGTCTTGGCCTTGAAAAAATCGGCGTTGAAACTCTGCGAGGTGGAGTAAAAACCGATGAATATCTAAGGACAAATATCCCTGGAGTTTACGCAGTAGGTGATGTAAATGGAGTTTCTTTGCTGGCCCATACTGCTTATCGTGAAGCAGAGGTTTGTGTTAACCATATTCTTGGCAATAAAGATATAATGCGTTATAATGCGATACCTTCGGTTATATATACAAACCCTGAAGTAGCATGTGTTGGCGAAACAGAACAAACTGCTAAGGAAAAAGGGCTGGATGTAGAAATAGTAAAACTTCCTCTTGCATATAGTGGACGGTATGTAGCCGAGAACTCTGATATGAGCGGTATCATTAAAGTTATTATGCATAAGAAGTATAGAACGATTCTGGGAGTTCATATGATTGGTAGTTATGCTTCTGAAATAATTTATGGAGCAGCCATGATGATAGAAAGCGAAATGCGTGTAGAGGATGTCCGTGAAATAGTGTTCCCGCATCCAACTGTTGGAGAAGCATTAAGAGAGATAATGTGGGAATTATAGTTTTTACACTTTATTAATTAAAACGTAATAAATTTACCGTTTGATAAATTTAAGGAGCAACAAGAATGTTAATTATGGAAGGAGATTGGGAAAATGCCTAAATCACAATATGTTGATCCAGTTGAAATAAGAAAAAAGGGAGCAATAACCTTTAAAGATATCCCGGTTAATCAATATGATAAGACCATTGAGGAAGAAAAGAAAAACTTCTCTACCGAGGATTTGCTCAGAATTTATAGAGATATGGCCATTATTCGTGAATTTGAAACCATGATGAATGATATTAAAACAATGGGAGAATATAATGGTGTGCCATATAACCATCCAGGACCTGCCCATTTGTCCATAGGTCAGGAAGCTGCTGCTGTTGGACAGGCATACCTTTTAGACATTGATGATTTTATATTCGGCTCTCACAGAAGTCATGGCGAAATCCTTGCGAAAGGTCTTTCTGCAATTAACAAGCTTCCTGATGAAGAACTTATGAAAATAATGAAGGACTTTCGCGATGGCATAATATTAAACATTGTAGAAAAAAGAAACACAAGTGGAAATGTTAAAGAACTTGCTATAGACTTTCTAATTTATGGCGCAATGGCAGAAATATTTGCTCGTGAAACTGGCTTTCAAGCCGGGTTAGGTGGCTCAATGCATGCTTTCTTTACACCGTTTGGTATTTATCCTAACAATGCCATTGTTGGTGGTTCAGCCGATATAGCAGTAGGTGCAGCATTATATAAGAAAGTAAACAGGAAAAAGGGAATTGTAATTGCAAATATTGGCGATGGGGCTCTTGGTTGTGGTCCGGTCTGGGAGGCATTATGTCTGTCTGCTATGGATCAATATAAAAAACTATGGGAGGGCGAGTATAAGGGCGGTCTTCCATTCATTATGAATATTTTTAACAATCACTACGGAATGGGTGGTCAAACCCGCGGAGAAACAATGGGTTATGATTTACTTGCTCGTATCGGTGCCGGTGTAAATCCAGAGCAGATGCATGCTGAAAGAATTGATGGGTATAACCCACTAGCAGTGATAGATGCGATTGGCAGAAAGAAAAAGCTCCTCCTTAAGCAAAAAGATGGTCCTGTTTTCTTGGATACTGTAACTTATCGTTATTCAGGACATTCACCATCAGACGCTTCAAGCTACAGAAGTAAGGAAGAAATTGATACATGGATGGAGCATGATCCGATTATTACATTCCGTAAGCAGCTTGTAGACGCCGCTGTGGCACCTGACAGCGCTTTTGACGAAATAATAGAAAATGCACGCTCACTTGTTACAAAAACATTGAAGCTTGCAATAGATGATTCGGTATCTCCAAGAATGGATTTAAACAAAGATACACAGGCCATCGCAAAACTAATGTTCTCAAACCAAAGGATAGAAAAGATGGAAGAGCGTGAATGCGAAGTCCTGATGCCTAAAGAAGAAAATCCACAGTGGAAGAGAGTTCAAAAGAAAGAACGTTTTGGTCTTGATAAAGACGGAAAACCCGTTTCTAAAAATAGGGTATACCAGCTTAGAGATGGACTTTTTGAAGCAATTATTGATAAATTCTACACAGATCCTACATTGGTTGCATATGGAGAGGAAAACAGAGATTGGGGAGGCGCTTTTGCTGTTTACCGTGGCTTAACAGAATCATTACCTTATCAACGTTTGTTCAACTCACCCATATCAGAAGGTGCAATTGTTGGTTCAGCCGTTGGCTACGCACTTTGTGGAGGTCGTCCTATAATAGAACTTATGTACGCCGACTTTTTGGGTCGTGCAGGAGATGAGGTATTCAATCAGCTGGCGAAATGGCAGGCAATGAGTGCAGGACAACTGAAAATGCCCGTTGTTCTTCGTATTTCTGTAGGTTCAAAATACGGTGCTCAGCATTCACAAGACTGGACATCTTTAGTTGCCCATATTCCAGGACTAAAATGTGTTTTCCCAGTCACCCCATATGACGCAAAGGGCCTGATGAATAGCGCTTTATCTGGTACTGACCCTGTAATATTCTTTGAAAGTCAGAGAATATACGATGTAGGTGAACTGTTCCACAAAGAAGGAGTACCTGAAGGATATTATGAAATACCCATAGGCGAGCCTGATATTAAGAGGGATGGAAAGGATATTACAATCCTTACAATTGGTGCAACTTTATATCGTGCTCTTGATGCTGCAAAGATACTTGAGGAGAAATATGGATTGTCAGCAGAGATTATTGATGCCAGAAGTATTGTGCCGTTTAATTATGAAAAAGTTATTGAGTCTGTTAAGAAGACAGGTCGCATATTGTTAACAAGTGATGCATGTGAAAGAGGCTCGCACTTAAAGGATATGGCTCAAACCATTAGCGAACTTGCTTTTGATTACCTTGATGCTCCTCCAGTTGTTGTTGGTTCAAAGAATTGGATAACACCAGCTCATGAACTCGAAGAATTCTTCTTCCCACAACCTGAATGGATTATTGATGCTATCCATGAGAAGATTCTTCCATTGCCCGGTCATGTTCCTACAACTAATTTTACAAACCAGGAACTGTTGAGAATTAATAAACTGGGTGTGTGACAATAGTGTGATGAAAGGAGAATCTAAATGAGTAACTGTAAAACATTACAAGGTAAAGTAGCGGTTGTTACCGGAGCGGCGCAAGGTCTTGGTGAAGCGTTGGCTAAAAGGCTGGACGAAGAAGGCTGCAAGGTGATAGTTGCAGATATCAACTATGCAAAAGCTGTAGAAGTTGCACAATCGTTATCCAACGCAATCCCCTTCGAAGTAGATGTAACAAATGAGGAACAAGTTGAGGCATTAATGCAAAAAGCCGTTGAGACATATGGGACATTGGATATACTTGTATCAAATGCAGCTGTGTTGATAGCCATGCCAACAACAGAGTTTCCATTAGACAAGTGGAAGATTATGATGGACGTTAACATTACCGGATATTTTCTCTGCGCCCGTGCTGCAGCAAGAATTATGGCTAAAAACAAAAGTGGTTCGATTATCCAAATAAATAGTAAGTCAGGTAAAAAAGGCTCGTACAAAAATGCAGCATATGCTACAGCTAAGTTTGCTGGGATAGGATTCACCCAAAGCCTGGCTCTTGAATTAGCCGAATGTGGTGTAAGAGTCAATGCTATTTGCCCAGGCAACCTGTTGGATTCGCCTTTGTGGGTTAACAGTTTGTATAAGCAATATGCTAAAAATCAGGGAATTACTGAGGAAGAAGTACGACAAAAGTATTTGAACCAAGTTCCTATGAAACGTGGATGTGCTTATGAAGATGTAGCAAACGTTATGGTATTTTTGGCCTCTGATCAGTCAAGTTATATGACTGGGCAGGCAATTAATGTAACAGGTGGACAGGAAATGAGATAAGAACTCAGTTAAATATACTGCACCATGTGGACAACTATTTTATTTCACTGGTGCAGTGTATTTCATAAATTCGAACGAAGCACTAGGATGTGTGAACAAACAAATGTACATTACTTGTAGCAATTATCGTAAAATGACGCAAAAGTCTACACTGTGTGAACCAATAAATGTACATTACTTGTGGGAGGATAAGAATGCACAACTTGATAGAACAATTGAACCATCCTGTGAAGGAAACACGTATAGATTCATTAAAAAAATTATACCAGCTCTATCTTAAAGGGGACATTAGTAAAGAACCCGTTGATTACGAATATGTAAACAATCATATTCATACCACATACTCATTTTCACCATACTCACCAACCAAGGCATTGTGGATGGCCTTTATGTCAGGACTAAAGACAGCAGGCATAATGGATCATGATTCTGTTGGTGGGAATTTTGAATTTATTGAAGCTGGGAAAATCATTAATATGGCTACGACTGTAGGCATGGAATGTAGGGTTGATATGTCAGAGACCAAATTATCTGATAAACGCATTAATAATCCCGATCAAAAGGGGATTGCGTATGTAGCACTACATGGAATACCCCATACTCAGTTGGATACAATAAGTGGCTTTATTAAACCATACCAAGAACAGCGCAATATAAGAAATAGAGCCATGGTTGATAATATCAATAAACTCATGTCTGAATATGGAATATCGATAGATTTTGACAAGGACGTTTTACCCATTTCACTTGTAGATGATGGAGGAACAATAACTGAAAGGCACATATTATTTGCACTTTCAAAGAAAATAATTGAGAAAGTGGAAAAAGGAGAGCCAATCGTTAAGTTTCTTAAAGAAGAGCTACACATTTCTATTTCGCAAAAGATCGAAGAGTTCCTTCTAAATGAGGACAACATTCATTATGCATATGACCTACTCGGTGTATTAAAAAGCCATTTAGTAGAGAAATTCTATATACCAGCCACCACTGAATGTCCACATGTAAGTGAATTTATTGATATTTGTAATAAAACAGGTGCAATATCAGCCTATGCATATCTTGGTGATGTGGGTGATTCTGTAACTGGAGATAAAAAAACTCAGAAATTTGAAGATGATTATATCGAATTACTATTTGAAGAGATCCATAGACTGGGTTTTAGAGCAGTTACATATATGCCTTCAAGAAATACAAAGGCTCAGCTTAGAAAACTTAAATTATTATGTGATAAATATGACTTATTTCAAATTAGTGGTGAAGATATTAACTCACCCAGGCAAAAGTTTATCTGTGAAGCTCTTAAAGATCCGGAATTTAAGAATCTCACAGATGCCACATGGGCATTAATTGGTCATGAAATAGCGGCAACCAGTGATCTGGATAAGGCTATGTTTTCTAAAGAATCTGATGAAATTTTCATGGATTTGAGTGAGCGTATACAGTATTATAAGAATATAGGAATGAAAGCCTAAATTAGAGTTTTAGGAAACTGAAAGGTTTGCAACAGGGAATTATTTTATCAGAAACCTTACAATAATCATTGTATGAGGAGGGAATTAGAGTGAAGCATGTTCTGGCATTTGATTATGGGGCCAGTAGTGGTAGAGCCATCTTGGGCAGCTACGACGGAGAAAGACTTACCTTAAAAGAAATCCATCGCTTTTCTAATGATCCTGTTATGGTGGGTGGTAGTCTACATTGGGATATATTAAGACTCTATCATGAACTAAAACAAGGCATATTAAAAGCAAAAAAAGAAACGGGCATAAGTATTGATAGTATTGGGATAGACACCTGGGGTGTGGATTTTGGTCTTTTGGATAAAAACGATGTATTACTTGGAAATCCATATCACTATAGAGATTCCTATACCGACGGTATGATTGAAGAAGCTTTGAGGGTAGTCAGCCGCGAAAGAATTTATAAGGATACAGGCATTGCATTTCAAAAGTTTAACACACTGTATCAACTACTTGCATTGGTGAAAAATAAATCAACATTGCTTGAAAATGCCGAAACCTTGCTTTTTACACCTGACCTTTTAAACTTTTTTTTAACAGGTAATAAAAGCTGTGAATTTACTATTGCATCAACCTCACAAATGCTTTTGGCAGGCCGTGGAACTTGGGCCTATGATTTACTAAATGAGCTGGGTATACCCATTCAGATTCTGCCAGAGATTATTGATTCTTGTAATTTTGTCGGAAAACTTAGAAAATCTGTACAAGATGAACTTGGAATAAATGAAATACCAGTGATAGCAGTTGCAAGCCATGATACAGGGTCAGCTGTTATTTCTGCTCCACTTGAAGATAGCAACGATGCATATATAAGTAGTGGAACCTGGTCTCTATTGGGTACCGAAAGAGAAAAGCCTGTAATCAATGAAAAAACACTAAAATACAATTACACAAATGAGGGTGGCATCAATAGAACTGTTCGCCTTCTTGTGAATATTATGGGACTTTGGGTATATCAAGAATGCAGAAGAGCTTGGAGAAAACAAGGTATAGAGATAAGCTATGATGAAATGGATGCCATGGCAGAAGCTGCGAAACCCTTCCAATCATTCATTGACGTGGATGATGAAACTTTTTATAGTCCTGGTAACATGCCTGAAAAAGTGGTTGAATTCTGTAAAAAAACAGGGCAGAGTGCGCCTGCAGACAAAGGAAGTATTATAAGAATTGTAATGGAGAGCCTTGCCCTGAAATACAGAAGTTCAGTGGAAGGTTTAGAAGAAATAGTGGGTAATAGAGTTCCAGCTCTTCACATCGTGGGTGGAGGATGTAAGAATACTATACTTAGCCAGTATACTGCCGACGTATTAAATCGTCCTGTTACAGCAGGTCCAATAGAGGCTACAGCTATTGGTAATGTTATGTCACAACTTATTGCATTAAAAGAAATAGAGGATGTAAAGCAGGCTAGAGAAGTAGTAAAAAGGTCATTTCCGACAGAAGAGTATCAGCCTGAAAACCCTGATTTGTGGGAAGATGCTTATGGTAGATATATGGGAATTATATCTGCTCTTGAATAATATTTAGTGACGAATTTAGGATTGTAATCTTTAAAATTATATGAAATATAAGAATAATACTATTAAATCCAGGAGGGTTTTGATTATGACAGAACAGAAAAATGAAAACAGACTTATTGGCAGATTGCCTAAAATAGGAATTAGACCTGTTATTGACGGCAGAATGCGCGGGGTAAGAGAATCACTTGAAGAGCCTACTATGAATATGGCAAAAGCTTGTGCCAAACTATTAGAAGAGAATTTGAGATATCCAAATGGTTCACCAGTTGAATGCGTAATAGCCGATACTACGATTGGTGGAGTTGCTGAGGCTGCTCGTTGTGCTGATAAATTTCAAAAAGAAGGAGTAGCTGTAACTATTACTGTAACACGCTGTTGGTGTTATGGTTCAGAAACCATGGATATGGATCCTAATACAATAAAAGCTGTTTGGGGATTTAATGGAACCGAGCGTCCAGGAGCTGTATACTTAGCAGCAGTATTGGCAGCACATAATCAAAAAGGCCTACCGGCATTTGGTATTTACGGAAGAGACGTTCAGGATGCCACCGATCAGACTATACCTGAAGACGTTAAAGAAAAACTTTTGCGTTTTGCAAAAGCAGCAATTGCAGTTGCCATGATCAGAGGTAAATCGTATCTATCCATGGGAACAGTTTCAATGGGTATTGCAGGCTCCATGATGGATTCTGACTTTTTTGAAGATTACCTTGGTATGAGAGTTGAATATATAGACTTATCTGAGTATATACGTCGAATTGATGAAGAAATTTACGATAAAGAGGAATATCAAAGAGCCTTAAAGTGGGTTAAAGAGAATTGCAAAGAAGGATCGGACATTAATGAAGTTAAAAAATCCAGAGAAAAGCTGGACGAAGATTGGGAATTCTGCGTAAAAATGACGTTGATAGCCAAGGATTTAATGGTTGGCAATCCGAAACTCAAAGAGTTAGGATATGGCGAGGAAGCTAATGGGCATAATGCAATTTTATCAGGTTTCCAAGGACAGAGACAATGGACTGATCACTTCCCCAATGCCGATTTTACCGAGGCAATTTTAAACAGCTCTTTTGACTGGACTGGAGTTAGACAACCTTATCTCGTTGCAACCGAGAATGATAATTTAAATGGTGTATCAATGCTATTTGGTCACTTATTAACTAATACTGCTCAAGTATTTGCCGATGTTCGCACTTACTGGAGCCCTGAAGCTGTAGAACGTGTTACAGGATACACACCTACCGGATATGGAGAAAATGGTTTTATACACCTTATAAATTCAGGTGCTGCTGCACTTGATGGTAGCGGACAGCAAACTAAGGACGGACAGCCAGTAATAAAACCATGGTGGGAAATAACCGAAGATGAAGCACAGAAGTGTTTGGATGCAACAAAGTGGCGTCCTGCTAATACTGGATACTTCCGAGGTGGCGGTTTCTCATCAAACTTTATGAGTAAAGGTGGAATGCCTATAACCTTGACCAGGTTAAATCTTGTGAAAGGATTAGGACCTGTTCTACAGATTGCAGAGGGATATACTGTTGAACTTCCTGACAATGTTCATGAAATATTAAACAAAAGAACTGACCCGACATGGCCTACAACCTACTTTGCTCCAAGAACTACAGGTAAAGGCGCTTTTAAGGACGTTTATTCTGTTATGGCCAATTGGGGAGCAAATCATGGTGCATTTAGCTATGGACATATTGGTGCAGATCTAATAACATTAGCATCAATGCTAAGAATTCCAGTTAATATGCATAATGTTGAAGATGATAAAATATACAGACCAAGTGCATGGACAGCATTTGGAACTAAGGATTTAGAAGGTTCAGATTTCAGAGCATGCAAAACATTTGGACCGCTATATAAAAAATAAAGTGCCAAACAGGCATGAAACTTGATAATAACACGATTAGTATATATAATAGTAAGCAATAACTATTAAAGTGTGTTAATTATATTTAAGAGATTTAACAAATAGCCATCCAGTATTAACTGCAAAGTTAATATTGGATGCTTTTGTTTCAAGACTATTACTGCTAAATATTTACACAGTGATTTTACGCATCGGTGGAGGATAGACATGAATCGATTTATTGGATCGAAAACTCTACGTAAAATTTTCATATATGTTGTAACAACGGCTTTAATTATGGTACTTAGCATATCTAGTATTCTATACACAGATTATGAAAAGATTGGTCTGAAAACAGTCAACGACTATAATATCCGTTATCTTGGTCAAGTCAGCTATCATATTTCTTTTATGCTTGATTCTGTTTTTGAATACAGTGTTATGCAATATTCTGATCCAGATATCCAAAAGTTCATGCATACAACAGAAACAGGGGATGTTGCTTACTTTAATTATATTAGAAGCATCGGTAGATTACAAAATACACTCCTTGTTTCTCCTATGATTCACTCCGTTGTACTTTATAATGTACATACCGATAGAGCATATTCAACCTCCCCAGTCGAGGGTAAGCAGGATGAACAACTGAATGACATATTCAAAAAAAGAAAAAATGTTGATATCCTAAAACCTATACCACGCATCATAAATAATGATGTTTATATCCGCGATAGAGCCTCTTAAAATGAAAGAATAAAACTGTTTACATTCTTTATTGCCGATGGAATAACCCAAAGTAAACCTGAAAGTGCTTTAGCTGTAAATATGAGTACAGAATGGCTTTTTGACAATTTGAACTTGAGTACTACAAGTTTTAATGAAGATGAATCCAAATTGATGATTATTGATGAAAATGGAATAGTTGTTGCTGATGGCAGCGACTCGACAAGAGAGTTTGAAAAGCTGGAACAGATTTATATTGATGAGATAGAAAGATTTAAAGAGCAAGGCGGTTCATTTATTGTTGAATTGCCTGATGATAAGAAGGTTGTGACCTGTTTTCCCATGCCAAATTCAAATTGGATTTTGGTTAATGAACAGCCTTATGACACAGTATTTTACTATATTAATCAAGCAAGAAGCAGAACAATTTTTGCGGTAGCAATATTTATTATAATAACTATTATTGCAGCTTTTATCAGCTCGAAGAGCATTTATAATCCAATAAATAATATGGTTTATCAGATTAAACGCTCACTATCAAGAAATGTAGCTGCATCCAGCTCAGATAATGATTTTGCTTATATACAGAAAGCCTTTGATATAAGTATAAAGCACATAAATGAGCTGGAAGAATATAAGGAAAGTACCCGTGATTTACTCAAAGAGTATACAATTAAAATGCTCATAGAAGATAATAATTCGCATATGCCCAATATTCCCGAGGGGACATTTGATGATATTGCTGTTTTGTCCCATAAAGGAGAAATGATTATTGTTTTACTAAAAATAGATCAATATGCAAAATTCATAGCGAAAGGAAATGATTATAGAAAATCTATCTTATTTATGATTATAAACCGAATAGAAGAAGAACTGTCGGATAGATATGTGTTTGATATTATCACAATGGGTAATGGCGAAATTACGCTTTTTATTAATATCAGTGAAAATTTACGCCGAAAAAGCATTATAGAAATTAAATCAATTATCTCAAGCATCCAGGAATATATTATTAGCGTAGCCGAAACATCTTTTAGCGCATTTATAAGCGAGCCGGTTAAGAGTCAAAAGTCTCTGTCCTCATGCTACATGGAGTTGAAAAAAGTTGTTAAATACCGCATTATGTATAGCTCAAAATGCATTTTAGATGAAGATAGCATTAAATCAAAAATGACAGAAGTAGTTCATGAGTATCCTGAGAGTATTGAAGAAAATATTAATAAAAATCTCAAGACTGGGAATTTAGAGAACACCTTGGCGGAATTTAGGTTATTTATGGACTATGTACAGGCTATGGATGTAGATAATTTCCTTATGAGCCTTTCCAGACTTGCGATTTCTATTAACAAAACCGTTAATCAAATTAATATTAATAGGATTGGAGAGATTAGTTTAAATTTCAATGAATTTTTCATCGCTATATCTAGCGCTGAAACAATTGATGATATTAAAAGTGAGTTCTGTAATTTAATTGTTTTAATAAACGAACAACAAGAAGAAACAACTCAAACAAGGAATCATCATATAGCACAGCTTATTATTGAATACATAGAACAGAATTACAATGATAAGAGTTTAAATTTGAAGGAACTAGCATCTAATTTCAAAATTTCCTATGGATATATGCTGCTTATTTTTAAAGAAAGCCAGAATCAATCTCTGCCAGAATACTTGAATATGGTTAGATTGAAAAAAGCCGCAGAACTTCTGTGTACAACTGGAGACAGTGTTTCAAAGATAATGAATAATGTTGGTTATGACAATGAAAGCAATTTCTACCGTTTGTTCAAAAAACACTTTGGAGCAACGCCGAGGCAGTACCGTATCAATAGAACAGCAGCACAAAAATCAAATAGTACATAAATCTTAAAATTTAATAGTATTGATATACATAATTATAGAAATATAGCAGTATGCAATCTTAGCCGTTTTGAGTATGATTTTATTGTGGTAAAGCTACAAGTTAAAACTACAATGTGCACCACAGAAAAAATTAGAAAGATAGGCGGTTATATGCTGAATAAACAAACTAATATTTTCAAACTCAAGATGAATAGATTGCCAAGCTATAAGAAGAAAAAAACAATAGCTATTACCATAATGGCTATTCCTGCTCTTATTTGTCTTTTTGTATTTAACTATATGCCAATGTTTGGATTA
>JAAYPS010000114.1 GCA_012519655.1 Clostridiaceae bacterium
ATTAGAATTTTTATACTTTAACGTATTGGTCTCCCAATATTCATATCCTTCCTCCACTGAGGAGCTGTTCCATCGTCACCCCAGTATTCATCCAGAGTTTTTATTTTCCCTTCTGTTATTTCAAAAAAAGAAGTCACATGAAAAGACATTCCCTTTGTCCATACACGGGTTACTGTTATCACTGTATTTCCTGTCTGTTCTATCCGTTCAACCTCTCCACTCCAATTACCTGGATAATCACAATTGGCTCTCAAAAATTCTGAAACGTTAAATTTCTCATTCGTATTATGCCAGCGAATGCATGCATCTTCATGAAAGTAGTTTCTTAACTCCATTTCATTCTGGGATGCAATCTGTTTCCAGTATTCTATGATAAAATTATTAATGTCCATTCTCTTTCTTCACCTCAAACATCATATTAGCATAATTGCGGGTATCGCGTAACCACAGGCAAAGCATTGTCTGATGATCTTGAAACTAACTAAGAAGACATAAGCATTTGCAGGGCTTATAGTTTATATTTCTTTCCTGGCCATTCGGGTAACACCACAGACAACAGCAGTAATATAGATAACGCGAATGTCGCGCCCGCAAGCCATTCAGACAGAATAGGAAAAACAGAAGTTTGAAGACTAATGGCAGTTTACCCTCTAATTCTGGATAGTAAGCAAATCCATTTGTATCGATTGCGCTTCCAGCCATTCCAGGAGCACATCGGTAGTGGTCTTCTGCAAGTTTACCCCACGCCACCTTATTTGCTTCTATTTTGCTTTCATATGTATCCATTTTTTATCCTCCATTTTTTACTTACTTAGCAGGCCCGATTTTATTTATATATGGTTAGTTAAACACAAAACAATCTAAATAAGTACAAAAATAGCAGCCAGTTCCTCAATCCCCATTTTTACTATCCTTTTTCATCACGTTTGCTGTTATTGTTTACATTATTAAATGCATTAAAAAAGATAATGTAAAGCAGCAAAAGAGTTTTTCTGTCACAACCATAACGCCTCGCTCAATATACTCTGACCATGCAAATCTTCAACACATACTATCTTAACGAGAAGCCATGCCCGCTGCTCGTCAGTCAGTTCATGCATTTTGGTTGCTTCCTTTGATTTTGCCATGCATTCAATTATTTTATCAATGGCATCTATCTTGTTCTCAGCGGAGGATATGACGTCCTTCCATGCCAAGCGCTTTTGCACGAGCACAGCCATAAATTCTTTGTTGTTTATCCCTCCTGATATGATATTTTTTATCTCGGACAATGAAAACCCGAGCGTTTTAAGTTCAAGCAGTGCATTAAGGGTCTGGACCTGATCAGCGGTATAATAGCGATATCCCGTGTCGTTATCTATTTTTGCAGGTACGAGGATCCCCTTTTTTTCATATATGCGTATCGCTTTCACTGACACATTGAAAAATGCCGCAATCTCTCCTATCCTCATCAATGGTTCTTCCATACTTATTCCTCCGTTTTAATACGCATTGTTTCATTAACACGTTTAACGCCCACCAGTGCAGTTTTTATATTCATCAGGCAGTTTATGAACATCATTGCGCCTTTCAGAATCCCACCCCTATACTGGAAAGTCGCAGTGAGTTCACCAAAGGTCATGGTCCCGGCGGCAATCCGACTCCCGCCGATCAGCAGGATTACAATGTAACCACTCATGCCCATCAATGGCAGCAATCTGTTTCCTACTGCTATTCGATGTTGTATTTTCATATTCACTTTTCTAAGCTCCAAACTGTTTTTTTCATACCACCAATTTCAAAGTGCTTTTTAGCAACCGACAGGTGCTTAATTTTTTACAGTAATGCAACTATCAAATCCAGATAACTCCATTTATTCAGATGCTTCTAATTTCCAGACAAAAGCCAAAGTTTCCACAAGGCTCGAGAGGAGAATGAATGTCATAGAAACCGTCAGTTCAAAGAAACATATCGACCAGCTTCAAGTGTATTAGGAAATATATAAGTGATTTTAGGTTGTAGGGAACATATCCATAATAAGTAGATTGGCAACAGATATTTTCTATCGATTATGTAAAACTTATAGTTTTGTCCTTACCTATTTAATTTCTAACCTTTACAACTAGAGCATGTTCCATCATATTATCAGTTTCTGCTAGTTCAATAATCTGATTGGCATTATTTTTAAAGCTTTCGACAGTATAACAAATGACGCTATAGTTTCGCATAAATTCAAAACATCTTCTCTATTCCCACAAAGAATTCAATGTGTTTAGGCGCCATTTGCAAATGTCTATGTCCGTAGGATAATATCCTGCCCATTCCAGGCAGTCGGGTAAAGCAACCTCACAGAAAATCTGTAGAACAATTGTATTTGGAATTAACGATGAATTTCTAGTTCCATTATTACGATCTCCTTTTTATGTAGTAATTATCACGCTCCCATTCAGCGTTAACGGGATAATGGGCGTAGCCGTGATTCATCAATGCTAAGATACGCTCAGTTGCCTTGGAAACAGCCTTCGTGACAATTCTGTAACAACCGAAGTCATGAAAGAAATTGTCTGCCATACAGAGTAGCTCGCCAAGATACTCTTCCTTTTCGTACTGCGGGTGTATGTCTATACGAAGTACGCTATAACCATGATTTTCATCACTACCGAAAATCTCAACTGTGCCAACAGCTTTATCGTTTTGCTTATCTATTATACTAAATCGAACAAAATGTTTCTTATTGTATGCATCAAGCCAACCTTCAATACACCTTTTCATTTCATCGAGGGTTGAATAGCAAAAGTCACTTGTACAATGGTCTGAATTGAAAATTGCTTGTGCTTCAGGATTGCTGTAACATAAAATCAGATTAGCCACATCGTTCAGCGACACCAGTCGCAGTATAAAGCATTTACTTTCGTAAGTTGGACAGATATCATATGGGTTAGGCTTGCCCTTTTTAAGGAGGTCAATAACATCTTCCATGGTCTTGCACCTATCATAATCGCCAGTGAGTTTGTTTGCTCTGTGATATGTAATCCCACAGTTATAGTTTGTGTAGAGATATTCAGCTAGTTTATCTAGTCCTTCCGTCTTAGCAACTGTATTGAAAGCTTTCAACCTCATGCCTTTGTGCATGTCTTTAGCGCAAGGATATTCGTCACACTCAAAGCAGTAATTCAATCCTTTTTCAGTGCAACATGCTTTAATCTCACAATTTTCTTTTTTGCATTTGCA
>JAAYPS010000115.1 GCA_012519655.1 Clostridiaceae bacterium
CGCTTTCTTCAACAGACAGAGATGAATGTTTTAGTTATGTTCAACAGGGTGTAAGGATAGAAGTGGAAGAAACCCTGATGGTTCCACTAGTAGAAACCACAAATTACTATCTATATGCGGACAACCTAGAATCTTTAGGATACATTAATGGAAGAGATTTTAACTTTAAGGATGCGTATTTCAAATAAACTGCCAAGGGGGGAAGGCAGTATTACTTCACCAGTGGTTAAATGGCCACTGGTGAAGTTAAAATTCAGACAGTGGCAAATTTCTTTTCTTTTGAACATTTTGAGATGTTACGCAAAAACTTTTAAAACGGTATGTTGCAATTGCTTATGTAATTGTTGTAAACAAAGGGGATCATATTTTGAATAAGAGAAACAGTATCTGGAATAAAAATTTTACTACGATATTTATAATTAACAACTTGGTAGCATTGAGTTTTCATATTCTCACACCTACACTACCAAAGTATACCTTATCTCTTGGCTTTTCATCGGATATAGCAGGATTAGTCGTCACGATGTTTACTATTACATCAATAGTGATAAGAGTGTTTGCAGGAAATATTCTGGATCACCGAAAAAAGAGAGGTATCCTTATAGTTTCGCTTATTCTCATTTCTGTAGCGATTTTTGGTTACTCTAAATCTAATACAGTGTCAGCGCTTATATGCTTTAGGCTGCTACATGGAATTGGGTGGGGGCTTACAACTACCGCAAACAGCACCATTGCAGCCGAATCACTACCGGAAGATAAACTAGGAAGAGGAATAGGGATATTCGGTATAGGATCATCGCTAGCCAGTGCTATTGCACCTAATCTTGGGCTTCGGATTGTTGATACCTTCAGTTTTACTACAGTATTTCAAATATCATCTGGTTTAGCTATTTTGGGTAGCTTGATTAGCATTTTACTTGTCGAGAAGGAAATAGAAAATAAAGGTGAGCGACCTTTGTCTAACGTAAGAAGCCTGAAAGACATTAGTTTTTCTCTTTTTGCAAAAGGAGCTCTTTTTCCAGCAACACTCATGGCATTAATAAATATTAGTTATAGTTCTATTAATACATTTATTGCTGTATATGCTGACAATAAGAATATATACGGAATAGGTTATTACTTTACCTTAGCAGCTGTTTTCATGTTAATTACGCGCCCGTTATTCGGTAGACTCAGCGATCAAATGAAGAAAGAAGTGATTTTTTATCCTTGTGCGATATTATTTGCTCTTGTGTTCGTAGTTATTTATTTTGCTAACTCTCTTAGTTGGCTCCTTATCGCTGCTGCCTTTTTTGGTATTGGCTACGGAGGACTTCAGCCAACAATTCAAGTCTGGTGCGTAAAAGCAGCTGGGGAAGGTAATGTAGGAAAGGCTAATAGCACTTACTATACTGCAGTTGATATCGGTCAGGGTATTGGTTCCACCCTTGCAGGTATACTTGCTTTGAATTTTGGTTATGACTGTATGTATTTGTATATGCTTATTCCAGTAATCATAATGGTGGCTTTGTTTACATTTTCCCATGTTCAAAAAAACAGTAAAATTTGTATTTAAATGAAATATAATATATTATATTGTTATGTTTACGGTTATGTTTAGAGTGGTGTTATCTATGGGAAAGAACAAAATATCCATAAAGGATATCGCAACTAAAGCAGGTGTATCGGTAGCAACTGTTTCCAGAGTGATTAATAATAAAGGTAAATATTCTGAAGAGACACGAGAACGAGTTTTAAAGATCATTGAAGAGTATGATTATACTCCGGACATGACGGCTAAAGCCCTACGCATAAAACGTCAACAAGCAATAGGAGTCATTTTACCTGAAGTCACGAACGAACTCTTTGCTACCATAACTTTGGAAATCCAAGAGCAATTGTTTGATCTTGGTTATACAACAATGATATTTAACACTTCCTACAGAACTGAGTATGCTCAAAGGTATAGTGAGATGCTAAAAGCTCAGAATGTTAGTGGTGTTATTTGTGTTTATGATAGACAGACCGATATAGCTAATTATCCCGAGCAGATACCGCTAGTATATATAGGCTATGATCCAAAAATCAAGATGAGACGTGAGAACTTTGCTGAAGTGTATGTGGATTTGGCTCATGCTAGCTGGATGGTAACAAACACCCTCATAACAAAAGGGTGCCGCAAAATTCTATATATGTCAAATTGGCTTAAAAAAGAAGAGGGGGTTTCAGAAAGGTTTATTGGATTTAAGAGGGCAATGGAGGAAAATGACCTGAACATTGACAAAAGACTTCTTGTAGATGTTGACTCTACAGGTTCTAATAGTGCATATCAAGCAATAACAATGCTAATAGAATCCGGAATCGAATTTGATGGTGTCGCATGTAACTCTGACCAGGCTGCGGCAGGTGCAATATTTGCGCTAAATGCACATAATCTCAGAGTACCTGAAGATGTAAAGGTTATCGGTTTTGACAACATGTCGATTTCCAGGCACTTTATGCCATCAATTTCATCGATAGAAATGAGACCAGAGTTACAATCAAAGTATGCAGTTGAATGCATGATGGCTATGATCAATGGTAATACACTCGATAAGACAAAGCATATAGTACCTCCAGAGATAATACTTAGGGAATCAACTTAAAAAACGTTTTTCATCTATTATCTCAAGTCTACATGGCATAAAGCACTAAGTATATGTATTCACATCAAATGATAAAAGTAGGTATAATTAATTTTCTTGTTGATAATATTCTCTGTATTCTTTAGCTGTTTTGCCAGTTAAGGAAAGAAAGTGTTCTGAAAAAATTTTATATGAGCTATATCCTACCTTTTCAGCAATCTCGTACAAGTAGAGATTCGTTTCTTCCAAAAGTTTACGTGCCCATTGAATACGAAAATGGTGTAACCATCCATAAAAACCCAACTGTGTTTTTTCATTTAGAATTCGTGAAAGATATGTTGGTGAGATGTATAGATCAGCTGCCATTGATTCAAGTGAAATATTGGTTGAAAAGTTTTTTTCCATATATCGCAGTGCTCTTCCCAACTGTCCTTCACCATATTTGTGTTGTTTGGGGCCGATAGTTTTACAATACTCAATAAATAGTCTTTTAATTTCTGCTATATTATAATTGTCATCATTGATATAAACGTTTTCTTCAATATTATATAACATATTAACAGCATTTAAAATTTTGTTTATTATATCCACAAACCTTGAAAACACCATTTTCTTATCAACAAGCGCTTGA
>JAAYPS010000116.1 GCA_012519655.1 Clostridiaceae bacterium
AGGGACGGTTCTTTTGTGTTATTTATTTTGAAATATACACCCGTTAGCTACTTATTTATCTGAGTAGCTATTTTTTCGTGGTTCTGATCACTTAAGAAACAACACAAAAGAACCGTCCCTCTGTGTTGTGGTGTTGCTCCTTTTTCTAACAAATGATTTGTATGGATTATATAAAAAATGGATATATTAACTAATGGAAAAATTGACAGTTATTTATTTATACATGCAATTACCAAAGAGGTAGTAATTAGCTTATGAAAAAGGAGTGTATATATTTTGAAGAAAAGTGTATTTGTTTTATCGATTATTTTGATGTTGAGCATGGTTCTATGCTCTTGTGAGCCAAATAATCAACCCGGTCCAGGTGGTACGCCTGCTCCTAAAGCAACAGAACTCGCCGTTCATGTTGGACCCGAGCCGGATATTATCGATCCTGCTTTAAACTCTGCAGTTGATGGGGCTACAATATTGGTTCATACCTTTGAAGGACTAATGACGCTTGATGAGGATGGGGTTCCGATATATGGCCAAGCCGAGACCCATACCGTTAGTGAGGATGAACTAACATATACCTTCACACTTCGCGAAGAGCTTAAGTGGAGTGATGGAAAGCCTATAACTGCAAATGATTTTGTCTATTCGTGGAACAGAGCTATAAGTGAGGAAACAGCAGCGGATTATGCGTATATGTTTGAGTCAATTGAAGGTTATAGTGAGGGTAGGCTGAATGTGACCGCTCCTGACGAAAGAACATTGGTGGTAAAATTGATTTCAGTAACACCATATTTCCTTGAACTGTGTGCATTTCCCACATTTTTTCCTGTACGGGAGGACATTGTTGAGTCAGCCCCTGACACTTGGACATTAAGTCCAGAAACATATATTGGTAATGGAGCCTACATGCTTCAAGAATGGGTACACGACTCCTACATGATTCTAAAGAAAAATCCAAACTATTGGAATGCAACAGAGATCACCGGGCCAGAAACAATTAAATTTATGTTGATGTCGGACGATAATGCCATTCTTGCAGCTTTCCGAAATGGTGAGATTTTGTTTGCTGATTCATTGCCCACAGATGAAATAGATGCGTGGAAAGATAAGCCTGAGTTTAACATTCAAGGGCAACTTGGCACATATTATATAAGCTTTAATACTGAAAAACCACCTTTAAATAATCCAATGATTCGAAAAGCTCTCGTCCTTGCAATTGACCGTGATTATATTGTTACGAATATTGGGAAAGCCGGCCAACAGCCCGCAGGGGCGTTTATTCCTACTGGTTTATCAGATGCCGATCCTACGGAAGAATTTCGCGAAGTCGGAGGAGATTATTACGATCCCTCTCAGGAAGGCTATCAGGCCAATTTAGATCAAGCCAAAAAATTACTTCTTGATGCGGGCTATCCTAATGGCGAAGGCATACCAACCATTGAATATTTATATAACGAAGGCAGTGGTCATCAGCTTATTGCTGAAGCTGTCCAGTCGATGTGGAAGGACATTGGTATTAATGTAACTCTTGCTTCACAGGAATGGAACACATTTCTTAACACACGTAAAAACGGTGAATACTATATGGCGCGTAACGGATGGATAGGTGATTATAATGATCCCATTTCATTTCTTGACATGTGGGTTACAGATGGTGGAAATAATGATGCTCAATGGTCTAATAAAGAATATGATGCATTGATTAACCAAATTAAAAGCTCATCTGATAGAACCGAGCGAATGAATCTTATGCATAAGGCGGAGGATTTACTTTTTGAAGAATGGGTTCTTTGTCCGATTTACTATTATGTAGATTTATATCTCAAAAGTGAAAAACTTGATGGGTTTTACTCATCACCCCTTGGATATAAATATTTTATGTATACCTCGATTAATGAATAATGTACCTTTATCAACGTAGTACAAAAACAAGATGAACATTAGCTGTGCAATATTTGGTATAAAACTTTAGCAAATGCCACCCGTACAGCTGTATGGACAATAAAAAACATCGCAAATGCTCAATAAAAGCTTTTGCGATGTTTTATTGCTAAATTATGACAGAGCGAGTAATTAGAATTTACCTCTGCTCATATGACCTTCAAGCTCTGCTTTTGAGCGCTGCTTAATTACCCAAGCTTCTTTTATTGCATCTTTAAACAAAGCAACACATGGAGGATCGAGGTCAATTTCAATGCCTTCTTCACATAACTCTATGATTCTCATGCTAAGATTGACTAACTCCATATGGATGTCATTTGTACGATCAGAAGTGTAAATCTTGTTTGCTTGTTCTTCAGTTAATTCTTCAAACTTATTTTTTGGGGCGCCACATTTTGGGCAAAAATCTGGGGCTTCTTCTCCCTCATAAACGAATCTGCACACTGAACATTTAAATAGTTTTTTCATCATCTCACACGCTCCTTATAATATTTGAATTAAATCTTTGACAGACATTGAATATTTACCCCAAATTTATATTGTAAAACAAAATAGCAGCAAATATCCGATACATAACACTGTTAATTTTAGCTAAGAATAGGAAAACTGTAAAGTTATACTACCAATATAACAATTGTATAGACAAATAAATTGATCTGATAGTGTGACACTAGTATAATTATTATCAGCCACTAATAGTTTTTATCGATTTTTAAATGTTTAATAAGTAATTAAGTATTTTTTCAGCTAAGAGTGAGGGGTAACTATGAAACTACCGACACCAAATCAAATGAAACATATAGATGAAATCGCAATAAATGAGTATAAAATCCCCGGGATGATCCTTATGGAGAATGCAGCCCTACATGTTGTAAAGGCAGCAAAGAAGATACTCAAAGAATACAACTTAAAAAAAGTAGTGGTAATAGCTGGTAAAGGAAATAATGGTGGTGACGCTTTTGCTATTGCCCGGCATTTGATGGAACATTTTGATGTAACAGTGATATCCCTTGCGAAACCCGATGAAGTGACGCATGATTCTGCCGTTTTCTTAAACATTCTCGATAATCTTGATGCAAATATAATCTATTGCACAGAAGCTGATTTAGTAAAAGACATAATTACTATAATGGAGAGTTCCGATCTAATAATTGATGGTATTTTTGGAACGGGAATACATGGAGATATTACTGGTTTATACGCTAGTGTTATCTGTGCTATAAATGAGAGTAGAAAAAAAGTTATTTCTGTGGATATTCCGTCAGGAATAAACGGTGAAACGGGACAAGTTTGCAATGTGGCAGTAAAAGCTGATAAGACTGTAACCTTTTCTTTACCAAAGGTTGGATTATTCCAGTATCCGGGTAGGGAATATGCTGGTGATATTGTTATTGCTGATATCAGCATTCCTTCTGGGGCTATAGAAAAAGTCAACATTTTAGGGGAATTGATGGATGATAGTTTCATAAAACCGCACATTCTAAAACGACCAAAAGACGGACATAAAGGTACTTTTGGAAAGATACTGATAATAACGGGCTCAGAAGGAATGACAGGCGCGGGAATGCTATCTGCGTTATCTGCATTTAAATCAGGTAGTGGTCTTGTGTACCTTGCTGTTCCTCAGTCCTTAGCCACCATATACTCTGTTACTATTCCTGAAGCAATTGTCCTTCCACTAAAGGATAAAGATGGTGCTATTTCAGATGAATCGATAGGATTCTTATTAAATAAAGCAGAAGAAATGGATGCTGTGGTTCTCGGACCTGGTTTATCCACAAAACCTAAGGTGGAAAAGCTGGTAAACGATTTTGTCGAAAATTGCCGAACTCCTTTAGTAATAGATGCCGATGCATTGAATGTACTAAATCTTAATATATTACAGAAGCGTGAACATCCAACAGTGATAACCCCGCATCCTGGAGAATTTGCACGGCTTTGCAATTGTGATATATTAGACGTACAGCAAGACAGAGTAAATCGGGCAATTGAATTTAGTAAGCAAATGAATGTAATATGTGTGCTCAAAGGTGCAGGTACAGTGATTGCATGTCCTGATGGAAAATATTACATAAATACTACAGGTCATCACAGCTTGGCTGTTGCCGGGTCTGGAGATGTGCTAGCCGGGATGATAGGCTCATTTTTGGGTCTGGGTTTACATACGGAAATAGCAGCATGTATTGGAGTATTTCTACATGGTAAATGTGGAGAAGTATTAGCTCAAAAAAATAATGGTCAGGCTGGTTACAGAGCAAGTGAAATTTGCAGTGTAATACCGTTAGTTGTTGGAGAGCTTAACCCAGAGGATTGTGCGCTATCCATTACTTTTGGATAGGTAAGAGAGGTGACTGACTTTGAATTGTAAATTGAACAGGGCATGGGCTGAAATTCATTTAGATAATATAGAACATAATGTTAAACAAACAGTATTAAGAGTTGGTAAGATGACCGAGACTATGGCGGTGGTAAAGGCTGATGCCTATGGTCACGGGGTGTTTGAAACAGTACCCACCCTTATTGAAAGTGGGGCTAGCAGGCTTGCGGTATCAATGCTTGATGAGGCAATTCAGCTTAGGGAATTTGGTGTTAAAGTACCCATACTTGTTTTAAGTTATACCGAACCGTCAAGAGCTGAGGATATAATCAATTATAATATCACTCAAACGGTTTTCAGTCATGATCTTGCTAAGGCTTTATCAGATGCGGCTGTGAAGCTTGATAAACAGGCAAAAATCCATATAAAAATTGATACTGGTATGTCAAGAGTAGGTTTTATGCCCGGTTATAGTGCAGTGAAAGATGTTGTTAAAATAAATCAGCTTCCCGGAATCGTCATAGAAGGGTTGTTCAGCCATTTTTCAACTGCAGATGAAGCCGACCGTGAATATACCATGGTTCAGTATGGACGATTTGAAAGTATTATACAAGAGCTCAACAGGATAGGCATTTTTATTCCTGTCAAGCATGTTGCAAATAGTGCAGCAATAATTCAGTATCCAAACTTACATTTGAACATGGTAAGACCCGGCATCATTCTATATGGCCTATATCCTTCGAATGAAGTAGACAAGAACTTGATTGACCTTAAACCCGCTATGGAGTTAAAGGCAAAAATAGTACTTGTAAAAGAAGTTGAAGAAGGGTCACCCATTAGCTATGGTGGAACATTTGTAACAAAGAGAAGAAGTCGCATAGCAACCCTGCCAATAGGGTATGCAGATGGATACTCCAGACTTTTGTCAAACAAAGGTAGAGTATTAATACATGGTGAACATGCCCCTATTATTGGTAATATATGTATGGATCAATTTATGGTGGATGTTACCGATATACATAGTGAAGTAAAAACAGGTGATGAAGCTGTAATTTTCGGAGTTCAGGGAAATAACGAGATTACAGTCGATGAGATTGCACATCTTTGCAATACAATAAATTATGAAATAGTTTGTCTGATTGGAAAGAGAATTCCGAGAGTTTATCTTAGGGGCAAACAAGTAGTAAACGTGGTAAACTACCTTATTTAAAGCTTTATTATTTGTCTTACTGGGAGGAATTTTAAACTTTTTTCATAAAAAACAATAACCTTTGTACATTTTCTTTCATATGGTAATGTATGAAACTTTTAAAAAATGCAATACTAAATATTAGGGTTATATTTTCAGATAGAAAATTATGTAACGCACATTTAATTTGACGGGGTTTATGAAAGAAAATATAATTAAATTGGAAGGTAACTTCCAGTGGGGTCAAATCCGGCACGGAGGAGTGAATGACGTGGAGATAAGAAGAGGGGATATCTTCTATGCGGATTTGAGTCCTGTAGTCGGCTCGGAACAAGGTGGAGTTAGACCGGTTTTAGTTGTTCAAAATGACGTAGGAAATAAATACAGTCCGACCATTATTGTTTCGGCAATAACATCAAGACTCAGTAAGACTAAGCTTCCGACTCACATAGAGATACCCGGAGAAATGTATGGGCTGAACAAAGATTCAGTAATACTTTTAGAACAAGTTAGGACAATAGATAAAATTAGGTTGCGGGAAAAAACAGGTCATCTTGATGAAAACTTTATGGCAAAAGTAAATGAAGCCCTGAATACAAGTTTTGGCCTTGAAACGGAGTATTTACAGTAATATACATACCGCAGCAGTTCTATAAACACACAAAACAGGGATTCACAGCGGTGAGCCTGAATGCTTGCCAAAGGTCTTTGAGCGTCTTTGGCAAGTAAGATAATCAAGACTGAAGCTAATTATTGTTTTATATTAGGGGGTTACAAAAGATGAAGAGATTAAGTCGTTTATATCTATTGGTTTTAGCCGTGGCCATTTTTTCGACAGCTATTTTAGCACAAGCCGCAAAAGATGCACAACCTGGCAGTGAATTTGATCCGCTTGTAACAAAAAGCTATGTGGATGAACAAATTCAAAAGTTATCTTCAAAGATTGGAAAAACGCAACCATCATCAAGTGGTAGTTCAACGAATGTTAGTACTGTTGATGAACAGGTGATTGATAACTTGAGAACAGACGTGAGGGATCTGACTAACCTTATTATCGATGCCTATACAAAAATTCAGACGCTTGAAAAACAAAATTACGAACTAATTCAAAAGTTAGAAGCTATTGAAAGCGGATTTGTGGTTGTTGAAGCTTCGAAAGGACAGCAAATAGCTTTGGGTGCAGGTTCAGAAGCCATTGTTAGGAGTGGTGAGGCCACTGCAATTTCTGGTATATATGGAGGACTTGCTGATGTAACTGAGGCAAGGGACTTAACAAGTGGACAAGCAATTACAAACCAACATTTATTGATTTCGGCAAGAGATGATGGCAGAGGAATTAACGTCGTTTCAGATGTGTGCTTCATGCTAATTCGTGGTAGCTACTCTATTGAGTAATCGTGAATTCTGTATGCTATTACAAATTATACATAATACTCTAAACCCCTTAATTACCTTATAGGTGTACGTTATGGCAGATAGAGACACTCATTGATGAAGAAGCTAACGCCCTTGATTCCCTTATAGGTGCATGATATGAAGGATAAGAGTCTATTAAAAAACTTAATAGTCGTTATATTGTTTTTTTTAACCTTTTGGTTTGGGTTTCGACCCATCATTACTGGTGAGGCATTTGACAAAAAACTTGCAAAAATAAAAGGACCAAAAGGAAAGGATCAATACAGCCTAGTGGTTTTCGGTACAGAACCAGAAGGCGTTGCTGCTGCTTTGTCGGGAGCTAGGATGGGCTTAAAAACGTTGTTGATTACAGAGGATCTTGATCCTGGCAGTTACATAAAATCCAGTCTTATAACAAATACATCCCCAGACTATGCTGTTATTGCCCAAAAGAAAACTAAACTGAATAATGGTATTTATGCCGAGTTTTTTGGTGATGCAGGTGGAAATTTTTCATATGTGGAGTATACAAACTTAGTAAAGCAGATACTTGCACAAGAAAAAAACCTCACTGTGTTTTATAACGCCGCATATTTGTCTGTTGAAACATCCGGGAAAATGATTGAATCGGTTACAATATATCATGATGGCGAAACGTTATCAGTTAAAGCTCCTGTTTTTATAGATGCGACAGAGAATGGTGATGTACTATCACTTTGTGGAGTGCCCTATTTCCTCGGTTCAGGTGACATAAATGTGCCAGACGCATACATGCCTGTAATATTTAATTTTACAATATCAGATGTATCCTGGGAGGATATTAAAAGCATAACAAAACATATCCAAAACATGGACGATTTTCAAAGCGTCCTTAGGCAATATGAAAGGGTTAGTCCAAAAACAAAAATTCCACAGCTCAGTTTTATTGAACAAGGTGATGACGAAGTAGTAGTTAGTGGTATACGTATGCGTAATGTTAATGTTGATGCTCCCGAAATGCTCCAACAGGCATATAATGACGCGTTGATAGAAGCAAAAATGCTTACAGCCTTTTTAAAGACAGCCTTTGTTCCATTTGAAAACTGCTCATTTAAAGCTGGGGCCTCGGAATTTTATATACCTGAATATCGACATTTTGAAGGTCGTTACACTCTAACGGTTGAAGATATACTTGAAAACAGAGACTTTCCAACAAAGGTTGTTATGGCCCAAGGGGCAATTGATGGTGAGAAATTTGTAAGTGCAAATATTTCTGAGGAATATACATATATTTTGGGGAACCCAGTGGTTTATAGCATCCCGCTTGAGTGTTTCATTACAAAAAATTACGACAATATGCTAATGGTTGGGAAAAAAGCATCATTTACCTCCTTGGCTTCAACAAGTGCGGGCAGAATGGCTGTCAGCATTACAAGTGGAGAAGCTATGGGAATTACCGCAGCGTACTGTTATCTTAATGATTTAACCCCAGCAGAGATATGCCAAGCTAGTGAAAAAACAAAAATGGAATATCAGAAGCTGTTAAAGAGAACGGGTATAACTCTTATCGACTTTGACGAAAGTAACCCTAATGCGGAACACTGGGCCTGGCCGGCTGTAAAAGAGCTTGTCAAGTATGGCCTTATTGCAGGGGATACAGAAAATGATTACCTTTTTAATCTTGAAGCCTATCAGGGTAATCTTGTAACGCTCATTGAAAATCTTATTGTAAAATCAGCACCCAATTATTATTCCCTTGAATTGAGTAAACGTATTCGCCCATTTTCAACTGAAGAATTGCTTACTGGCGAAGGGGTAGCTGAGATCGTTTTGAGCACATTGGATATTCCCTACGAAACAGGTCAGGCATATAAAACTGCAAAAGAAAAGAATCTTATACCACATGAAGTTTTGCAAGAAATTGAGCCTACTAAAGCTGTTACAATGGATAGCGTTTATGTCATTACAGTGCATGTAATCGACGCACTAAAAAACTAACACAGAGGGACGGTTCTTTTGTGTTCCCTAACGAGCTCATATTTTGTGTTGTTTGAGTTTTTACCAGCATGCTTAGGAGCATCTGTTCTTTTCGTCAATATCACTAAGTTTAAAAATATTATGTAGATTTAACAGACAGAAAGATGCTGCTAATACCCAGATTAGCTGCTGTCTTTATTGACTTTTCTTAACTGTCAACCTAAGTTTATTTTGAACAATTATTTACTGTTAGTTCCCCATGATAGAACACAAAAGAACCGTCCCTCTGTGTCCCTCTGTGTTCTTTGTTCTTTGTGTTCTTGTTTAGATTGAGTTATCTTCAAAGTAGTCTGCTATTAGGAGATCTACAAACTTGCCGTAGCTTTGAACGCCATCTGGTTGATTATTGCTTTTAAG
>JAAYPS010000117.1 GCA_012519655.1 Clostridiaceae bacterium
AAGAACGGCAGCTTGAGTGGACACCAAGATATGAACAATTAAGAAATGAATTGCTATGAAAACTTCCAGTTGTTAACTGGAAACTTAATAAAAATGTATTAACAAATACTATCATACGAGGAGGGTTCACATGGACAGGAAAGCATATCTGAAAGAGATCGAGAATGTGATTCAAAAAGGAAGATTCAAGGATTCCTGGGATTCATTATTTAACTTCACTTCACCCGGGTGGTTCAATAATGCAAAGTTTGGAATATTCATTCATTGGGGCGTTTATTCAGTCCCTGCCTTTAGAAATGAGTGGTATTCAAGGAATATGTATATCCAGGGCTCTGATGAGTTTAAACACCACATAGCCACTTATGGGGAACATAAAGATTTTGGTTACAAAGACTTTATCCCTCTGTTTAAGGCAGAAAAATTCAATGCCGATGAATGGGCTGAGCTTTTTGAGCAAGCAGGAGCACGATACGTGGTTCCGGTTGCCGAGCACCATGACGGATTTCAGATGTATAAAAGTGAACTTTCCCGCTTCAATGCATATGAAATGGGGCCAAAGCGTGATATATTGGGCGAGCTGAAAACAGCGTTCGAAAAGAAGGGTTTAATACTTGGGGCCTCGACCCATAGAGTGGAACACTGGTTTTTTATGAGTCATGGCAAAGAATTTGACAGTGACATAAAAGAGCCTTTGGTTTGTGGAGATTTTTACTGGCCTGCGATGCCCGAACCCGATCATCATGATCTTTTTGGTAAACCTGTGCCGTCACAGGAATTTCTGGAGGACTGGCTTTTACGTACATGCGAGATTGTTGACCAGTATCGTCCGAAGATGGTGTATTTTGACTGGTGGATTCAGCACAGTGCAGTTAAACCATACCTAAAAAAGTTTGCGGCATATTACTATAACCGGGCTCAGGAGTGGGGCATGGACGTAGCTATCACATATAAGCATGAAGCATTCATGTTTGGTAGTGCCATAGTTGATGTTGAACGGGGACAGTTTGCCGAGCAGAAACCCTATTACTGGCAGACCGATACGGCCGTTGCAAGAAACTCTTGGTGCTATACACAGAACAATGTGTATAAGTCGGCATCAGAAATTATTTGCGATCTGGTGGATATCGTAAGCAAAAATGGATGTCTTCTTTTAAATATTGGTCCGAAACCCGACGGAACTATCCCGCAGGAAGACAGGGAAATACTTCTTGAAATTGGTGATTGGTTAAAAATTAATGGTGAAGCCATATACGGTAGCAAAGTGTGGCGTACATATGGAGAGGGTCCTACTAAAATTGAAGAAGGGCAGTTTACCGATAATAATACAAAACATTTCACTCCGGAAGATATCCGATTCACTGTAAATGGTTCCAGTATCTATGCCTGTGTACTATCCTTCCCAGAAAACGGTGTTGTCAGAATTAAATCCCTTGCTGAACAAGATGCTTCAAGGCTCCCGCTTTTCCATGGCATAATAAAAGACGTCACGATCTTAGGTTTTGATGAAAAACCCGTCTGGGAAAGAAACGCTGAAGCGCTTACCATTACCACTAAAGAAGTAAAAAGTAATAAACCGGTAGTGTTCAAAATTCAGGTGGATTAATATTTAGCTTCCGAAATTCACTTGGGCTCATATTATAGTATTTTCGGAATGCGGCAGAAAAATGCTCGGGGGAAGAATAGCCAAGTTCATCTGCAATGTAAGCAATGCTCCGTCCTTTATCCTTTAATAGAAGGGAAGCTACAGACATTCTTGCATCTGCTTTCTTTTGCTGGAATGACTTGCCGTAGTATTTCCATATCAAACGCTGTGTTTGACGGGGACTTAGCTTTAGCTTGTCGGCCAGAGTATTAAGAGAAAGGGAAGCATATTCATACAGGAAGTATTCTTCTATGATTATGGAATTGCTGTATATAAGGTTACCTGAGGCTGAATGATCCCGAGCCTGCTTTTTGTTATCATAATTCCGAACCAGCGAAATAAGTAGTTGGGCTAACAGCAGCTCAACTTGTTTTTGGTATCCGGTATACTTGCATTCCAATTCTTTAAACATTTGTTTCATAAGAGCGTGAATTCCGTGGTTGTCCTTCCCAAACCAGAAAGGCGTGGACATAAATGAATTTAATAATAAAGAGATCGTTTTTTGTGTGATTTTTTTTGTTTGAATATAAACACAATATTCCTGCATGTGATCATGGGACAGTGGGAACTGGGCATGTTCAATATGTGGACCGGTAACATATAGGGTATTAGGGGTGATATCATAAAAACGCCCATTGGCTTTCAGTCTACCATAGCCAAATGGAATATAGTGAATTTCATAACAACCCTTACCATGGCTGTGAGAGGGAATGGTTCTGGTAAAACGCTCAAAAATGATATTTGGAACACTGAATGCAACACCGTCTATAGTAAAATTGATATCCACATCTGAATATGCTATTTTCATAATTTCCCCTCATTAAATCAAATTATTTCATAGTACATTTAAAAGTACGACATTATTCCTTTACAAATGTCGTATTTTAATATTAATTATATCACAGGAGAAGTATAATTAAACTATAATACTATGTTAAATTTTCAAGCTGAATTATCATCAATGGTTATCAGAATCTTTTATTCTAAATCTTATAGTTCATAATATTAAGCAATTAAACCTGCAAAGGTAAAAGAAAGGAAGTGCAAATATGGGTATTCAGGGAAAGATGAAAGGAGCAATCCTACCAGGAAACAGCACGGTAGAGATAAGAGAGTTTGATATTCCTACCCCCGGATACGGACAGGTACTTATTCAAACCAAGGCAACCACCATTTGCGGCAGTGATATCCGTTGTATTTACAGAGAGCACACAGGCAAAGGGCCCGAAGGATATATTCCAGGTACTATAGCCGGGCATGAGCCATGTGGTGTTATTGTTGCGGAAGGAGAAGGACTCAGACGCTTTAAGAAGGGCGACAGGGTAATTGTTTACCACATTTCAGGGTGTGGTGTATGTAATGACTGTAGAAGAGGCTTTTATATTTCCTGTACAAGTAAGTTCCGTCAAGCATATGGTTGGCAGCGCAACGGAGGCATGGCGCCATACATACTGGCTGAGGAGAAGGATTTAGTTGAACTACCAGATGAACTGACCTTTAAAGACGGTGCCCAGGTAGCCTGTGGTTTCGGAACTGTATATGAAGCAATCGAAAAGATAGGTGTTTGTGGTAACGATGCCGTTCTGGTAACTGGTCTTGGACCTGTTGGAATGGCTGCTCTGATGCTGGCAAAGGTAATGGGGGCAAACAAACTGATTGGTGTTGAGATTAATGATTACCGGATTAATCTGGCAAAACAGCTAGGCCTTGCAGACTATATATTCAAACCAGGAGAGGATACTCTTAAACAGATTCTTGAGGTTACTGGTGGAAAAGGTGTGGAGCGATCCATCGACGCCAGTGCCAGTGATGCAGGCAGGCAGCTGGCCATTCGTGTAACCAGACAGTGGGGCAAAATCGCATTTGTAGGAGAGGGAGGGAGCTGTACCTTCCAGCCAAGCCCGGATATTATTCACGGACAAAAGGCCATTTATGGTTCTTGGGTCACTTCCCTATGGAAAATGGAAGAACTGGTGGAACGACTAGTACGCTGGGGAATTCACCCTGAAGAACTGATTACCCATGAATTCTCACTTGATGAGGCATCCGACGCCTATAAGCTTATGGCAGATGGTAATTGTGGAAAAGTTGCGATAACTTTTCAGGATGAATGAAGATATGGGGGCATGCGAAAATGAGAATTGATCAGGACATAATACCTAAGAAAACGCTAAGCAGTGGAGAACAGATCCCTTGCATTGGTCTGGGGACCTTCGGTTCGGACAAATATAGTGAAAGCCAGATTGCAGAAGCTGTATATGGTGCTATACAGTATGGATACCGGCTCATTGATTGTGCATCGGTTTATCAGAATGAGGATAGTATTGGGCAGGTCTTAGAGAAGGTAATACAGGAAAAAACTGTGACACGTAAAGAATTGTTTGTTATTTCTAAGGTATGGAATGATATGCACGCCGAAGGACAGGTCCATATTTCATTTGAAAAAAGTCTTTTGGATTTAAAGCTTGATTATTTGGATCTGTATCTTGTACATTGGCCATTTAGGAATTATCATGCTCCGGGGTGTAGCGGCGATTCCCGTAACCCTGATTCAAAGCCATTTTCTGTAGAGGAGTTTATGGTTACCTGGAGGCAGTGTGAGGAGCTGGTGGAAAAGGGACTGGTACGTTATATTGGTATGAGCAATATGACCATTCCGAAGTTAGAGGCTGTACTTCCACTGTGCGAGATAAAACCCGCCGTTCTCGAAATGGAGTTGCATCCTTCCTTTCAACAGCCCGAATTATTTGACTATGCAGTTTCCCGAAACATCCTTCCTGTCGGATATTGCCCAATTGGTTCTCCATCCAGACCCGAGCGGGATCGTACAGACGAGGATGTGGTGGATATGGAATTACCTGCAATTGTGAAAGCTGCCGATGCACGGGGGGTGCATCCGGCTGAAATCTGCCTCAAATGGGCGGTCCAAAGAGGTCAAATACCCATACCTTTTTCTGTAAAGGAACATCAATATAGATCCAATTTAGCATGTGTAACCAAAGACCCGCTGACAGAAGAAGAGATGGAAGCCATTCGTCTGGAAGACAGGAACTGCCGCCTGATAAAAGGCCAGGTATTTCTATGGGAAAGTGCCAGTGGATGGGAAGATTTGTGGGATGTTGACGGAAAAATAACGGGTCTGGAATAAATCTATCAGTGAAAGGGGTAGCGCTATGTTAAAAGGGATTCCAAAAATACTTTCTCCGGAGTTACTAAAAGTATTGTGTGAAATGGGGCATGGTGACCGTATAGTGATTGCCGATGGCAATTTCCCTTCAGAATCTGTGGGAAAAAATGCCAAAGTCGTTCGCATGGATGGTCATGGAACTTGCGAATTATTGGAGGCTATCCTTCAGCTGTTTCCGCTGGATACCTACGTGGATCATCCTGTTCAGCTGATGCAGGTGGTTCCGGGGGACAAGGTGGAAACACCAATATGGGATGAATACACAGAAATAATTAAAAGGGTTGATGTACGAGGTAGCAGTGCAATATCTAACATAGAACGCTTTAAGTTTTATGATGAAGCCCGAGAAGCCTATGCAATTATTGCTACCGGAGAGGGTGCGCTTTACGCAAATATAATGCTGCAAAAGGGCGTTGTAGTATAAATGCACTTCGGTGAAACAAGAGACAAAAATTGCTCATTAATAATATTGGTATTGTAGTATAGAGGTATTTTTGTGAAATAAGAGACAGTGATTGATAATTAATTATATTGGCGTTGTAGTAAAAGAGGCACTTTAGTGCCTCTTTGTTCTCTAACTTACCTAATCAGCAGATAATTAGATCAAAATTAACTGGATTGGTAGCATAAATAATTGGCAGAAAACTAAACTTATGTTGACAGATTATCAACTTAGTAAAAAAATTACCCAGGTGGCAGCATAAAAGTTTGCAAAAAACTCAGATTGCACATAAAAATTTGGCTCAAAACAACTCATGTTGATTATTAAAAATAAAGTTTATGAAATCATTTTAAATAGCAAAATAGATTTCCCTAGATACTATCATATAAAAATCTAGTTATTCCTTTTATTTCATTGCGCTCATGTCTTTTATATATTAAACTATTAAAGTGTTGAGTTTTAAGGCTTTGGACCAATAAGTCCATAGGGAATTACTGGTCAGTTAAGATGCCTTTTTGACCTTTACCTTAAAGTGTATTTTCACCCTTTGATCAAATACGCGTAGGATTAGGTTAATTATTGCTCAGAAACTATATTTATTCACGTAAAAAGGAGCTGAATATGGACAGAAATATTATGCAAAGACCTCTATTTATACAGGTTAACCATCAAGATAATGTGATGGTAGTTGTTAAACATGATGGAGTTGAAAAAGGAACACCCATTTCTGATAATTTAGAAACCACAGAATTTATTCCACATAGTCATAAAGTTGCACTAACCGATTTAAAAGCTGGAGATGAAATAATAAGGTACGGAGCTGTTATTGGTTATGCAAAGGTGAACATTTCAAAAGGTAGCTGGATAAGTGAGGAAAAAGTAATTCTACCCAAGGCTCCAGAACTTTCAGACCTACCAATCGCAACTGAAATTCCCGAACCATTGCCACCGCTGGATGGATATACATTTAAAGGATTTAGAAACCCAGATGGGACAGTTGGTACAAAAAATATGCTTGGTATCGTTACATGTGTGCAATGTGTAGAGGGAGTATTAAATATTGCTGTTGAAAAAATCGAGAAAGAACTTCTACCCAAATATCCAAATGTCGATGGGATAATGCCTATTAATCATAACTATGGCTGTGGTGTGGCTATAAACGCTCCAGAGGCCAAAGTTCCGATACGAACTGTTCGAAACTTAGCACTCCACCCAAATTTTGGGGGAGAATTGCTTGTTGTGGCTCTTGGTTGTGAAAAGATGCCGCCCGACATGTTAGTTCCGGAAGCTGGAGAAGAGAATATTATTGTACTTCAGGATGAACTGGGGTTCAATGCTATGGTCGACATAATAGTTGAAAAAGCAGAAATAATTCTTGGGCGCTTAAATAAGCGTAAAAGAGAAATATGCCCGGCTTCAGATCTTGTTGTAGGTCTTCAATGTGGCGGCAGTGACGCTTTTTCTGGGATTACCGCAAACCCTGCTGTTGGCTATGCTGCAGATCTTCTTGTTAGGGCTGGCGCTACCGTAATGTTCTCAGAGGTCTCTGAGGTGCGTGATGGCATACATCTGTTGACATCAAAGGCTGCTAATGAAGAAGTTGGAGAAAAATTAGTAAATGAGATGCAATGGTATGATAATTACCTTGAACTTGGGGGTGTAGGAAGAGATTCAAACACTTCGCCCGGAAACAAAGAAGGTGGATTAGTTAACATTGTAGAAAAGGCATTAGGTTCAATAACAAAATCAGGAAGCTCAGTGATTTCAGATGTTCTGTCCGCTGGAGAAAAGGTGAGTCCTGATCAGAAGGGATTAATTTTTGCTGCAACACCTGCAAGTGACTTTGTATGTGGCACCTGCCAACTTGCTAGTGGAATTACAGTTCAAGTTTTTACAACAGGTAGAGGGACAACCTATGGCTTAGCTATGGCACCGGTCATAAAAGTTTCAAGCCGCACTGATTTAACTGAAAGATGGAAGGACTTAATTGATGTAGACGCAGGCAAAATCGTATCAGGGCAAGAAACTATTGAAGAGGTTGGAATGGAAATTTTTAAGCTTATTCTTGAAGTTGCAAGCGGCAATAAAAAAGTTTGGACGGATTATCATGGCATATATAATGCATTGTGTTTGTTCAATCCGGCTCCACTTACTTAAATATTGTCCATGTGAGAGCATATAGATCCCCACAATAGAAGTTAGCGAAGCTGATAATTCGCAGCTAAATCAGGTGTAATTGCTGTGATATAGAATGGATAAATCGAATGATTCGCAGCGAAAAGGTGTGCCGCTGCTGTGATATAGAATTACTAAATCAAATAACTTGCAGCCCAAAGGTGCGCCTCAGTGATATAGCACATAATAGAAATTAGTAAAGGAGCGTTAAATTATGTTAAGAATTGAAGATGTAAAAGGAGTCATACCACCAATAGTAACTCCTGTGGATGCAAATGAAAATGTTGATAAATTGGGATTACACAGGGTAATTGATTATGTAATCGAAGGAGGAGTTCACGGAATATTTGTGCTTGGAAGCAATGGAGAATTCTACGCCTTTGATTATGAAAACCAAAAGAGAGCTGTTGAAATTACAGTAGAGCATGTGAATAAAAGAGTGCCCGTGTATGCTGGAGCAAGTGCTATTACAACAAGAGAATGTGTTAGGCTTGCCCAAATGGCTGAAAAAGTTGGTGCTGATGCATTAACTGTGTTAACGCCTATGTTTATTAATCCAAATGAGAATGAAATGTATGAGCATTTCAAAACAATAGCTGCTTCAACCAGCTTACCCGTTCTGTTATACAACAACCCAGGCAAGACTACAAACAATATATCAGTTCGGCTATTGGAAAAACTGTCGAAGATAGATAATATCGTTGGCATAAAAAATACTTCACCTGATTTTGCTCAAACCGTTCAATATATAAATGCTACTAAGGATAATCCTTCTTTTAGAGTTTTAAGCGGTCAGGACTATACTATTTTTGGGACACTTGCTTACGGAGGTGTAGGTTGTGTTGCGGGGACAGCGAACGTTGCGCCCAAGCTAGTGGTTGAGATTTATGAAAAGTTTGTTGCTGGGGATATTGAAGGAGCACTAAATGCTCAATATAAACTCATTCCACTTAGAAACACGTATAATTACGGTACATTCCCTGTTGTTATGAAAGATTGTATGAATCTTATGGGCATTGAAGTTGGAAGCCCAGTAAGACCCGTTGGACATTGCTCAGATGAAAAACTTGCAGAGATTAGAAAAGTTTTAATAGATTTGGATTTAATAAAAGAGTAATGAGTAGCATCAGCAAGTAAACTACAGTCGCTTAGAGAATAGCAAGTGAGATATTAGAGCACTTGGCATTCTATTATAACATTGGTTGACATGGAAATTTAGCATGAACGAAAGGAGAAGTATTATGAAAATAGGATTTATTGGACTAGGTATTATGGGTAAACCCATGGCGAAAAACTTAATAAAAGCAGGGTATGAATTAGTGGTAGCGGATTTGGTGCAATCGGCTGTTGATGAGCTAGTAGCTCTTGGTGCAGAATCTGCAGAAAACGGTAAAGAAGTTGCTTCCAAATGTAATGTTATTATTACCATGCTTCCAAATTCACCACATGTAAAAACAGTTGCTTTAGGTGAAGGGGGCATTATTGAAGGAGCAAAACCTGGTTCAGTTCTTATAGATATGAGCTCTATAGCGCCTCTAGCCAGTCGTGAAATATGCGGAGAGCTTTCACAAAAGGGCATAGACATGCTTGATGCACCTGTTAGTGGTGGGGAGCCAAAAGCTATTGACGGAACTCTGTCAGTTATGGTGGGCGGTAAAAAAGAAGTGTTTGATAAATACTACGATGTAATGAAAACTATGGCAGCATCTGTTGTATACGTAGGTGATATAGGAGCAGGAAACACAGCGAAGCTTTGCAACCAAGTGGTTGTTGCCTTAAACATCGCAGCTGTATCCGAAGCTTTTATGCTTGCTAAGAAAGCAGGAGTTGATCCTGAACTTGTATATCAGGCAATTAGAGGTGGACTTGCAGGTAGTACTGTAATGGATGCAAAAGTTCCTATGATGCTCGACAGAAATTTTAATCCTGGCTTTAAGATAGACTTACACATTAAAGACCTAAACAATGTTATAGAAACATCCCATGGTGTAGGAGCACCTCTTCCATTAACCGCACAGGTTATGGAAATTATGCAAGCAATAAAACTAGATGGCTGCGGCATAGAGGATCACTCTAGCATTGTTAAGTATTATGAAAAAATATCAAATGCCATATTAGAAAGAGAATAAATGTAGGTCATTAGTTTTGTCGTAGATAAAGAACTTGGAAAAGCACCAGATATCTGGTGCTTTATCTGTTTTTGTAGGGAACCTGCCTACAAACCCTGCATTATTTGAATACCATACAGAATTTGAATATGTACAAAAGTAGGTTAAATATTCAAAAACTGTACCAATTAAAATATTAAATGTTTACACCATTGATGACTCTATGTACAATATGCACATAAAAACAGTAGGGGGGCACTTAAAAATTGTACACACATTACAAAAAGGTTGTAAAACATATAAAAGATTATTATGAATTATATATTCTTGTTTTACCAGCAGTGATAATAATCCTTCTATTTAATTATATTCCAATGTATGGAGTCCAAATTGCATTCAGGGAATTCGATCCATCAAAAGGATTTGTGGGTGGTGAATTTGTAGGGCTGAAGTACTTCACTAAATTTATTAATTCATTTCAATTTACTGATTTAATAAAGAACACATTCTTTTTAAGCTTCTACTCAATATTAGCAGGATTTCCCGTTCCTATAATACTGGCGCTATTTATTAATCAAATTAAAAAAGCTAAAGCTAAGAAATTCATACAAACTGTTTCCTATATGCCGCACTTCATATCGGTTATAGTTTTGGTAGGAATGCTATCCATCTTCCTTTCTCCTTCATCAGGCATTGTTGGGCATGTATATAGAAGCTTCGGCCTTGATCCTATTAATTTTATGGGAGCAACAAAATACTTTAGGTCCATTTATGTATTGTCGGATATTTGGCAGCACTCTGGCTGGAACAGCATTATATACATAGCCGCGTTATCGGCAATAGATCCAACCCTGTATGAGGCTGCGGAAGTGGACGGAGCAAACAGATGGCAAAAATTGATTATGATTGATATCCCTAGTCTTGTTCCAACTATTATTATCCTACTAATATTGAATTCAGGTAATATTATGAATATTGGGTTTGAAAAGGTTTATTTGATGCAAAACAGTATGAACCTTCCTGTTTCGGAAGTTATATCAACATACGTTTACAAAATTGGTATTATGTCAAATCAAATAAGTTATGCTTCAGCAATAGGTTTGTTTAATACTATGATCAATTTTGTATTTCTTGTATTCGTAAATTTTATCTCTAAAAAAACAAGTGATATTAGTCTATGGTAGGAGGAAGTTGAATTGAAGCAACGAAATAATGATTTTGTGTTTAGTTTTCTGATTATATTGATTTGCATAATTATTGTTGTAGTCGTTATATATCCTGTATATTTTGTGTTTATTGCATCTGTAAGTAATCCTTCATCCGTAGCGAATGGGAATGTTTGGTTATATCCAAAAGGTTTTACATTGATGGGATATAAGGAAATTATGAAGGACTCAAGAATTTGGGTGGGTTATAAAAATACATTAATATATGCCATTGGAGGTATGCTCATAAGTATGCTTTTCACAATGCCAGCGGCATATGCCCTTTCAAGAAAAGATTTTAAAGCACGTGGGTTTCTTATGCTTTTCTTCACTTTTACAATGTTTTTCAATGGTGGGTTAATCCCAACCTATTTAACTGTTAAAAACTTTCATTTAGATAATACGATATGGGTGATGCTGATTCCATTTTCAGTAAATGTCTATAATATCATTATAAGTCGTACCTTTTTTCAAAATAACATACCTGGTGAATTGCTAGAGGCTGCAAAACTCGATGGATGCTCAAATATTCAGTTTTTCGTTAAAGTTGTTCTCCCTCTTTCAAAAGCCATACTTGCTGTTATTTCACTTTATTACATTGTTGGTTACTGGAA
>JAAYPS010000118.1 GCA_012519655.1 Clostridiaceae bacterium
AGTGATTCAACAATGGCTGCAAGGATGGAAACAACAGAAAAAGAAATAGCTGATATAAACTCAGTTACAGCAGTCTCTATATGCGAAATTATATTAGGGTGATAGCGATATTCACTCGCACAAACACACATTAAATAAGTGTTAGGTAGTGTCAAAAAAGTTATGATAACAATAAACTTGAGATTACAAGTTTGTAACAAAGTGGGAAAAGTGTTATTAGGGGGTTATTAATATGTATAATTTTTATGTTACGTCCGATGAACGTAAAATACTTCGCGAATTGGCTAAAAAACAGTTAGAGTACTCACAGCTACCCATTATGAAGGAACGGATGGACCAATGGTATAGGCATAATGAATGTAATGGAGAAAAACCGATGATCCATATAGAAATAGGGACTTTTGAAAAGGACATCATCCCAGAACTAAAATGTCGAACCGAAACAGGCCGTGCCATTGAGTTAGAGCTATATCGCAATTTCATCAATTATGAGAAGATAGATGATGATAGGATTGTTCCGCCTTATTATTCAATTAGCTGGGATACCTATTTTCAATTGTTCGGCGTCACAATAGAAAAAGAGCATGCAATGGATTCCAAAGGAGAATCTGTGGGACACAGATTTAAGTACATAATAAATGATCTGGAAGAGGATTTTCCAAAACTTGGACCTTCAAAGTATGGTGTGGACAGAGAGAGAACCTTAGCATGGAAAGAGTTTATTGAGGAAATATTCGGCGACATACTACCGGTAAAAATTACTAACAATTGTCTTTATGCCGTTCCTACTCAAGATATTGTACACATGATGGGTATGGAAAACATGTTTTTTGCCATGTATGATTACCCTGACATATTTCATGCTTTAATGAAACGGATTACAGATGATTATATTGAATACTTTAAGTGGCTGGAGACAGAGGACCTGTTGCTTCCTACAGTATCCTATGAGATCTGCGGCCAGGGAACATTCTGTTTTACCCATGAACTTCCTCAGAAGAGAGTGCCGGGGAAAAAACTTACAGCAAATGATTTGTGGGGCTTCATGGATTCACAGGAGACAGTTGGGATTTCGCCTACAATGTATGAAGAGTTCATTTTTCCCTATTACAAAAGAATATCTGATTTATATGGGATTTTCTCCTATGGATGCTGCGAACCAGTTGATCCAATCTGGGACAATTGTCTAAGCAAATGTGAAAATCTGCGCAAAATTTCAATCTCTCCCTGGTGTAAAGAAGAGTTAATGGGAGAAAAACTTAGGGGTACTAAAGTGATCTATCACCGTAAGCCTTCTCCAAACTTCATTGGCGTGGGAAAAGAACTGGACGAGGAGGCTTGGAGGCAGCATATTATTAGTACACTTAAGGCAGCGCAAGGGTGCCATCTTGAAATTACGCAACGAGATGTTTACTCGTTGGGAGGAGATAGTGAAAAGCCCCGTAAAGCAGTAAAAATAATAAGAGAGCTTATAGAAGAATACTGGAAATAATATAGCCTTTATCAATCTGACTGCATGCGCTATGGGTTGAAACCTGGGAATATAATCATGCAAAATGTGAAAGCGTAAGCAAATGCAGTGTGACAACTTTCTAAATTATTGCCAATCCTCATATTGAAATTATTACAGAAAGTTTAATAAATTTGAACTTGGATTTACTTAGTTCATTGACATAAATTATTTATTTGTTAGCATAAAGTTAGAAAATTCAATAGTTATCCAATACTCATAAAGGATGAGTCGAGGTGATTGTTATCCCCTTTATGGGATCACGGTAGAGCAGGAAAGGAGTATTTGAAATGCTAGAAGTAAACATTAGAGAATCCTACGCTATTTCAGAAGTTGTTAAGAAGTCGGATGGCCTGTACTTACGCAGTGAGTATGGACTACTACGCCTATCTCCCAAGAGCGCTTCCATTATACGAATATCTTTTACCCGGAATGAAGGTTTTGAGGAGGCTTGCGGGATTGGCATTGTACAAAACCAGTCCGATACGATGTGGGATTACAAGGAGAGAGAAGAATCTATTGATCTTGAAACATCCTCCCTGAGGCTTTCTGTAGACAAAAAAACTGGCTCAGTACAGTATTACAACAAGGAAGGAAAACTGTTACTGGCTGAGAGAGAGAACGAGAGCAGGGTATTGGAAGAATTTGATTCGTATAAAACCGTTATTGATGAAAACACTGTAATTGAAGAAATTGAAACACCCGACGGATTAAAGAGAAGAATAAAGGAAGCAACTAAAGCTTTCGACAGAAAACTGTACCGTACCAGGCTTTATGTGAACTGGCAGCAGGATGAAAAATTGTATGGCTTGGGTCAGTCTCAAGAAGGGGTTTTGAATCTTCGTAGAACCACCCAGTATGTGCATCAGGCGAATATGAAGATTGCAATTCCAATGCTAATCTCAACCAAAGGCTATGGTATCCTACTTTCTACAGGCAGTCCTGCCATATTCAACGATACTCCGTATGGTTCTTATCTATATACCGAAGCAGATGTACAAATGGATTATTATTTCATAGCAGGAGAGAATTTTGATGACATTATCAAGGGCTACC
Source organism: Clostridiaceae bacterium (assembly GCA_012519655.1). GTDB lineage: Bacteria > Bacillota > Clostridia > DSM-8532 > DSM-8532 > Thermoclostridium. Next base: position 2,567 of record JAAYPS010000118.1, read on the forward strand.
GATTTTTAACGGGTAAAGCTGTTATGCTGCCTTTGTGGGCATTTGGGTTTATCCAATCCCAGGAACGTTACGAGTCACAACAGGAGCTTTTGGATATTGTGAAGGAATACCGTGAAAGAAATATCGGGCTGGATTGTATTGTACTGGACTGGTGCTCCTGGAAGGGCAACCTTTGGGGGCAGAAAACCCTGGATCCCGAGAGGTTTCCATCACCTGAAGAGATGATGGATGAACTTCACAGACAAAATGCGCATTTGATGATATCGCTTTGGCCTAACATGAATGAAGCCAGCGACAATTACAATGAATTCTTTGAAAAAGGACTCCTCTTACCTGCCAGCAATATTTATGATGCCTTCCGGCAAGAGGCACGGGAGCTTTATTGGAAACAGGCACGGGAAGGGCTATTTGACAAAGGCATTGACGCCTGGTGGTGTGATTCCAGCGAGCCCTTTACTCCCGAATGGGGCCACTTAGTTGAGCCCGAAGCCAGTGCAACTTATCATGAGTTTGTCAAAGAGGCTTCAAGTTATATACCCGCCGAGAAGTGTAATTCATATGGTCTTGTTCATGCCCGCACCATGTACGAAGGGCAGCGCCAGACAGGTTCACCAAAACGTGTGGTCAATCTTACCCGTAGTGTCTATACCGGTGCCCAGAGGTACGGAGTAATTGCTTGGTCGGGGGATATTAGTGCAAACTGGCAGGTCTTTAAGAACCAGATTGTTGCAGGACTAAATTTCTGCGTGACAGGACTTCCATATTGGACGCTTGATATAGGCGCATTTTTCGTAAAACGTGGAAAACAGTGGTTCTGGAATGGCGATTATGATAAAGGTACCGATGACTTGAGCTATCGGGAGCTGTTTGCCAGATGGTTCCAGATGGGTGCTTTTCTGCCCATATTTAGAAGCCACGGAACAGATGTCAGAAGAGAAGTATGGAATTTTGGAGAACCGGGCGAGATGTTTTATGATGCGATCGTAGCAATGAATCAGCTGCGGTACAGGTTGCTGCCGTATATCTATTCCTGCGCAGGTGCAGTATGGCATGACGATGCAACCATCATGAGAATGCTGGCTTTCGATTTTGTCTCCGATGAGGTTGCCTGCGAGATTGATGACCAGTATCTGTTTGGAGACTCCATACTGGTATGTCCTGTAACCCAACCTATGTATTATGTTAAGGATTCCAAACCTGTTAACAAGGAAAAAAAGAGACGTGTATACCTGCCTGCTGGAGCTGATTGGTATGATTTTTGGACAGATGAGTTTTATAAAGGTGGGCAGTGGATTGACGCAGATGCACCTATTGACCGTATTCCTCTTTTTATCAAAGAAGGAAGCATCATCCCGATGACAGAAGTGTTGACCAGTACTTCTCAGCTAAAAGAAGCACCTATAATGCTTCATATATATGCTAAAGATGCTGCTGATGGAAAGGTTTATGAAGACTCGGGCAACGGCTATTCTTATGAGCATGGTGAGTATGTATATACAAAACTGTCCTGGAATAAAGGTGATGCAAAGGTACAAGCCCACGTGAAAGGTGGAAGGATGAAACCCGAGCGTGATTACACAGAATGCGAGGTCATTCTGCATTCACGTTGAAGTTCCATAGAAGGATAGCCATTATTATCTGATAATTACCATCATGGTGCAGGTTTAAAAAACAAATTGACACATATTTAATGACTTATATTATATCTCAATTTGAAAGTAAAAACTTAAAATAAACCTCTGTATCCACTAATAACAATGGATTACAGGGGTTTATCTTCTAATAGCCTTGCAATGATTACTGAGAGTTTTTGTAAGGCATAGTAAAGGATTGAATGAGTAACACACAAAAAACACAAAAGGACGGTAAATCCGTCCTTTTGTGTTTCCTAACAGAAGTTAATGTTGTATAATTGTGGATGTGAAGTAAATTTTTAAATTGCAATGGCAAGAGTACAGAGGAGGTCAAAATTTGCTGTTTTATCTATTATTGCTGGATTCAGATGAAGATAAAAGCAAGTTTGAGCAGTTATACATAGCTTACAGGGATTTAATGTATTATGTTGCATATAAAATTTTAAGGGATGCCCAACAATCTGAAGATGCTGTACATACTGCCTTTTTAAAAATCATAAAAAGATTTTCTGATCTGGGTGAAATTTCTTGTCCCCAAATGCTGTCCGCATTCGTTTATATTAGTGAAGGCAATAATAAAAGTATCTTGATATAGTGAAATGGAAGGTGTTTGTTTTGGTCTACAAAAAGGTTATTTTACCATTGTTTAAATTGAAGGAGATGGACTTGCTAAACGTAGAAAACCTTTTATTTAGTAGAATCGAAATAGTCAATCCACAAACGATGTAGCTATTATATTTTCATTATTATTTGTGCCGTCAGCAGTAGCGGCAGAATGGAGAATTAATATGAAAAAATATATATTTTTTTCAATAATAGCATTATTAGTATTGGGTATTTATATCCATATTATGATTAGGCAGAACAGTGCAGACTTAGAACAGATTACAGAAACAAGTGAATATCATCAAGAAAATAAAATACCAGCTACCAAACCAATCGAAAGTAATAATACTGAAAAAAATCAGAGTAATAAAAATGAGACATATATCGATAATATATATATAAAGCTAAATAGTGAATATAAGAATCGTGAAATAGAAATTGTAGATAATACCGAATTTTATGGGTTAAAGGGAAAATATGCATTAATAGAATTAAATATTGGAGACGATTTTGCTAATAGATATTATTTATATTCAGTGGCTCATGAAACTTTAGAATTTGTTCCCGCTTATGGGATAGTTTCATTAAAAGAAATCATTAACGAAAATGAATTATTATTTATAAATTCTTCAGGAGAAAGTGATATAACCAGTGTTTTGAAATTTCCACATTTAGTTAGATGTATTAGAATTTCTGATTCAGGAAACAAAGAAGATTACAATTTCAACACTTGAAATTATCAATGATGCAACATTTCAAGGCTCAGATGGGCTGTATGCATTAGTTGAATATAGATATTTTAAATCAGATAACTTTTTTCGGTTATACTCAATGGATACAGGGGAGTACTGGACAATGCCTACAATGGGTATTATTGAAATAGATGAAATAATTAGTGAAAATGAAATACGTTTTGTAAACAGAACAGGTAAACTGGGTGAAACAAATAAAATAGAATTCCCGCACATAATCAGATGTGTAAGGGATAGTAAAGAGAATCAATTCGAAAGCATAGAAGAAGATTTATTTTTGGATATAGAAACACCTTTTAGATTTGGAAATAGTAAAAGTGATATTTCAGATATAAAAATATATCCAGATTTTATTGAAATACTTTTTAATGTAAAGTTTGCTGCGGGTTATACAAATATTCCTCCTGCAGATATCTCGTATGATAAGGACGAAGAACAGATGATTATTATTTTTGACAGATGTAATACAGAATTTGATATAGATACGCTTTCAGATACTGAAGTTAACCCTTTCATCAGAACG
>JAAYPS010000119.1 GCA_012519655.1 Clostridiaceae bacterium
AAAAAGCTGTGTAATATGTGTTGACAAACTTACATGCATAAACCACAACATATTTCACAGCTCAATATTTAACATTGCAAAATGCCACACAAGGCTTTTGCAATGAATACTATGAACAAAAAGCTTTCGCGTAGATGATGAGGACTTTGAACATGCATAAATGGTTAATAATTGCACCTATACTTCTTCTATTAATTGCTTTATATATGATTATTCAAGCTGCCGTTTACAAGACAAGATACTATAACCTTGAATATGGTATGGGGCTGCGCATTTTACACCTTACAGATATTCATATTAATCTTTTGAATATTTCTTCTGCTCGAATGAGAAAGACCATATTATCGGTAAATCCTGATTTCATCCTCATAGGCGGCGATATTATTGATAGACCTAAGGATTTAGATAAGTTCGCTAAATGGTTTAAAGAAATTGACATTAAACTACCTGTTTTCGCTGTCTTTGGTAATCATGAACACACTGCATTTAAAAAATATCCTCATCTAAAAAAGCAGTTTATTAACACAATGAAGGAGTTAGACATTAGGCTTCTAACAAATGAAGTTATTTTTTTACAAGGGAAACAAGATAACGACAGTGATAGATCTAATAAAATTGCATTGATTGGTATTGATGATATTAAAACAGGGGCTGCTGTCAGTTATAATATTTTCAATGGATTAAAAAACAAATGTAACTGTATAGTTGCATTCTCTCATAACCCTGATATTTCGCTACATATCCCCGAAAGTAGTGTGGATTTGCTCCTGCTTGGTCATTTCCATGGTGGTCAGATATGGATGCCTTTTAAGCTTGAATATTTGCTGTTTCGAAGAGATCGGCTATGCCAAATGGGACATATCAGTGGATTTTCAACGATACGTAAAAATTTGATATATATAAACCGTGGACTTGGAACGGTTATTGTTCCGTTCCGATTTTTATCCATCCCTGAGGTAACAGTAATAGACATTTAGTATTGTCTCAGACTGGGACAGATCTGGCATTTCCAGTATTAGATGTTTAGTCGCACATGCCCCGGATACCCACAGTCTGTGGAGGATCCTGCATTTTCAATATTATATGCTTAGGTTACACTGAGTAATATATCGTGTTTACGCGTGAAGGCACTTTGAAAATATTCATTCTTTTCTATATTCTGTTTACAATACTCTTTATGGCTTTTATAGTTAATTCTATTTCTGTTTCATCATTAAAATACCCAGGGCTTATCCTAACTAAACCCCTGTCTGCAGTTCCTAAAGACTGATGTGCCAATGGGGCACAATGAAAACCCGCTCTTGTGCAAATTCCAAATTTTCTATCAAGCAAATAACCTACTTCAGTTGAATCTAAATCCTGTATTGACATAGCAAAAATACCCGAGTTTTGCTCAGGTGGCGGTGAATAAATACTTATGTCACTCACTTTACCAAGCCCGTTAAAAAGTATTTCTATTAAATGTTGCTTTTTAAGCTGTATGTTAGAAATACCAATATCCCGAATAAAGGATACTCCTTTTCCAAGCCCCATAATTCCGGGCACATTAAGTGTACCACTTTCTAAAATATCAGGGAAAATTTCAGGCTGAAAAAGACTGTCTGAAAAACTACCTGTACCTCCTTGAATAAAGGGTTTTATATCTATCCCATCCCTTACATATAATCCAGCTATACCTTGCGGACCTAGTAGCCCTTTATGCCCGGGAAAAGCCAGTAAGTCAATATTCATGCTTTCAACATCTATGGGAATAACCCCAGCTCCTTGGGCTGCATCCACTAAATAAGTTATACTATGTGTTTTGCATAGTTTCCCAGCCTCCGCAACTGGCATAATTACACCTGTAACATTTGAAGAAAGGGTCATACAAAAAAGATCTATGCCTTTTTTTAGCGTTTTTCTAAGGCTCTGAACTGTAATCCTGCCTAATTTGTCGGGTTGGATAACCACTAAATCAATAATCCCTTTATTTTGTAGAGTATTTAACGGGCGAAGTACCGAATTGTGCTCCATAGCTGTTGTAGCAACCTTCATGCCATTTCTTACAACACCATAAATAGCTGCATTTAATGCATATGTCGTATTTGGCATATAGACAATCCTCATTGGATCATTGATGTTAAAAAACTCTGCTAAAACCTCTCTAGTATGGAAAACAGCATCATCAGCTTGACGTGCCATACTATGGGCAGATCTACCCGGATTTGCACATCCTCTTTTTATTACATCGGACATAACCTGAATTACCGATTGCGGTTTTGGCCATGAAGTTGCTGCATTATCCAAATAAATCATTCACCCACTCCTCGTATAATGGTCTCATTTCATACTCAATTTGATTTGAATACTTTATTATATGACAGCGTCTACTTTAAATGACCAATTACGCGACAGGAGTCTTATGAGCGTGAGAAGTGCAACATAAATAAGACAATATATCTATGACATGGCAAAGACAGTAAAGTTGCTGCGAGAAACTGAAATGGTGTAAAATTCAGATAACGCTTCTACAATCCAAAAATTTCATAGTGGAAATTTATGATATGGTTTTAAGATATTCTCGTACCTTTTTCATATCAAGGAACATTTCTTCTTTCTTTTTTGGATCTCTTAATAATGCAGCAGGATGATATGTAGGCATAATCCTAAAAAAACCCGGTCTATCCACCCAATTGCCTCTTACTTGAGTAATACGGGCATCTTGGCTAACTAAATACTTCAATGCAGTAGCACCAAGACAGACTATTATTTTTGGTTTTATATATTTCACCTGGCATCTTAACCAGGGCAGACATGCTTTAGCTTCTTCCAATGACGGCGCCCTGTTATTTGGGGGACGGCACTTTACTATGTTGCATATGTAGTAATCCTCAGGATTAAACATCAATGCCGTAAGCAAATGATCCAGAAGCTTTCCTGCTCTCCCCACAAATGCTTGACCTGTAAGATCCTCCTGCTCACCCGGTCCTTCACCCACAAGCATTACGGGTGCGTTAAGATTTGCACCTCGTCCAATAACAACATTTGTTCTGGTTTTTGCCAAGTCACAATTTGTACAATTTCGACAAGCATTTATAAAACTATCATAGGAAACTTGTTTTTTCATTGTTTATTCCCTTGTTACTTTTTTTCTCTATTGATCCTAACACAAAAGTAGCGTATTGAAAAGAATAACAGAACTCAAAAATGCCCCCTTTGGTGGGGGGCAGAGGAAACTTAACTATTCCACGAAATTTTTGCTAAAGAGCTAATAATATGCACAAACTTATTGGTGGTATTTTTCAGTCCATTCTTGGAATGAGAGGTTTTCAACACCCCTACCTTTTTTAATATCTTGGTAGGACTGATATCCCCTGTTCATACTGGCAAAATGAGCGTCATGCTTTAATGGATCGATGATGCTGGTACTATAACTATGGCTAAAATTATTCATATTGCTGTTGTCCTCGCCAAAACTACTGTTTTTCGCAGGATCCAACATTATATTAGTTAAGCCCGATAAACTAGTGTCGCCATTTCTTAGTTTTTTACTCATATTAACCCTCTTTCCTGCGCGCATATATTATCAGAATATAGCGGTATAATAATAGTGCGTCTTAAATACTGTACAGCGAACATCGGTAGTTAAACTCTTAAATCGCAAAATGCCATACTTGCAATGTATAACGAAGTCAAAATGTTCTTTTATTATTAAGAACTTTTTGCTTCGTTACGTTTGTATTATACGCAGGTAGAGTTGGATCTATTCAGTAATAAAATGCGTTTTTGTTAATAAATAGAATCAAAATTATTTTTGTCTTTTTGTAAAAAAGCCAAATTTATACCATTGATAAACTCTTCATTCGTTTTTGTTTGAAATAGTCGGTTAATAATCATTTCAGTGACTTCTGCTGTCCCCATGCTACTCATAGCCTTACGAATAGCCCAGATTGAGTCCACTTCTTTTTGGCTTAACAACATTTCTTCTCTTCTTGTTCCGGAGCGATTTATATCAATGGCTGGGAATATTCGTTTTTCTGAAAGCTTTCTATCCAGATGAAGCTCCATATTACCCGTTCCCTTAAATTCTTCATATATAACATCATCCATACGGCTTCCTGTATCTATCAAAGCCGTTGCAATTATAGTAAGGCTTCCCCCAAATTCGATATTTCTGGCAGAACCAAAGAATCTTTTGGGTTTATGCAATGCTCCCGGATCCAAACCTCCTGACAAAGTTCTACCAGTTGGAGGAATGGTTAAGTTGTAAGCTCTTGCAAGTCGCGTTATACTGTCTAACAATATAACAACATCTTTTTTCTGTTCGACAAGCCTTTGACCTCTTTCAAGCACCATTTCAGCGACTTTTATGTGATGTTCGGGCAACTCATCAAATGTACTGTATATTACATCGCCTTTTATAGAGCGCTGCATATCAGTTACCTCTTCAGGTCGCTCATCAATAAGTAAAACTATTAATTCTATATCATCATATTTTTGTGTTATAGCATTGGCGATCTTTTTCAAAAGAATTGTCTTACCAGCTTTTGGTGGGGATACAATCAGACCTCTTTGACCCTTACCTATAGGCGCAATTAAGTCAATTAACCTAGTAGACATCTCCTTTGGTCCGGTTTCAAGAGTTATCCTTTGTTCAGGAAATATAGGTGTTAATTGATCAAATGGTCTACGATGCTGAGCAACTTCGGGAGAATCACCGTTGACAGATAGCACATATAGAAGGGCTTGAAACTTTTCTCCTTCTTTTTGTATTCTACCTTTTCCAACAATCTTATCACCAGTTTTTAAATTAAATCGTCTGATTTGTGATGGAGATACATAAATATCACGTGGCCCGGATAAATAATTATGGCCTCTTAAAAATCCATATCCATCTGGTAAAACTTCAAGAATTCCACTGACAGGTTCATCGCTTTCTAATCGGGATAAATCTCTATTATAATCAGATTTGTTGTGTTCTCTATTATTTTGTCCCCCTGGAGTACTCTGGTTATCATTATCTTGGGGTTTTTCTTGAGTACCTTTTTCTATAGTATCAGATTCGTCTTCCATTTTGTTCTCAGGCAACTGTTCTTTAGAATTATCGTCTTTCATGTCTTCTTTTTTTCGTGCCTTGGGTAATGGAACAACTTTTTCGGTCTTTTTATGTTCTGTTTTTGCAGGAGAATCAGAATCCACTGCCTCAGCCTGAGCATTACTCTCTTTTTCTTGTTGTGCGCCTTTTCGACCGCGTCTGACAGGCACTCGGACTTCTGGTGCTCTTCCAAATCTCTTTGTAGTATTTTGTGTCTCTTTCTTTTCTCCAGAAACCGCCTTTTCCTCTTTTGGCTCTTCTTTACTGTCTTCAGAAGCTACCTTTTCTTTCGAAGCTTCCTCTTTTTTATCTTCCGACACACTCTTATTGTCTTGGGTTGAAACTTTTTCTTCTTTTACTTCAACGGTTGTCTGAGCATCCTCTTTTTTATCTGTATCCTTGCTTTTCTTTGGACGACCAGGTTTTCTTTTAGCTGTAGTTTGCTCAAGTTGAACAGCTTCGGGATTATTCCCACCGACAGCAATAATTTTCTCTATTAATTCCTGCTTTCTATAACGGGTTATACTTTTAATACCCATTACTTTGGCAATATACCTTAAATCTTCCAGGTTCTTACCTTGCAGTTTTGTTATATCTTCCATGATACACCGCCTTATTTTGTTTTTCAAAATTGAAAATATATAATTGATTGGGTTTTGTTACCAATTCATTATCTACGACACGCATACATATTTATTATTTCAATACTTAATTTTACATAACCATACTAATTCTCTTAATAATAATAGATCATATTAAATTTTTTTATTTTTGTGAACATTAAAATATATTTCCCACAGACTATCTTATTACATAGCAAAACCGAGCATTAATAAATTGTCAATTCAAAGGTAAATCATATTTAATTTTGTTAATTATATATTGGGTAGTATCTATGATTAATGGAATATACGTAAAGTCCTAAATAATATTATATTGTGGACTGAAAACCAAAAAAGATACATACTGCTGAAATACTCTAAACATGTGTACTTGCTGTTTTTACTATAACAGTTAAAGTATGGCGTTGTCAATAGTTTTGTAATAAGTTTCCTTAATTTCCTTAAGTTCAGACACTTTTCTTTGTTAAACAATAACCAAATCCAAAGTGAATAATATACTCATTCTTCTCTTATGTCAAGCTCCAGACCTTTCTTTTTGACAAAGTTTAAGAATTTTTCTGGCATTTCGGGAGCCGCCTCTTGGATTTTGTCTTTATTATCGATTACAGTTACACTCATGTCTGTCCCTGTAGCTCTTTTTATAGAACCCTCTATGACTTCAATATTATCATGTCTTGTGAGAATGCGTTTATTATACTCATCACCTTCATCTAAAACTATGCCCACAGTATTTTCATCAACGCTTACAGCGGTAGCATTTAGAAGACTACTTAGAATTTTCATGCGACCAACACTTCTAAGATCATCTAAAACTTTATTCCATTCTGGGTACGTATTAGTCAAAACATGCTCATCTTGCTTACTGTTTTCCTTTATTTTATCATTTTTTTGATGGTTACCCACCTTAATTTTCACTTCTCGTTCATCTAATACCGGGGGCTCTATAGCTTTATCAATCCCTATGTTACTCTGCGAAGTATTAATTTCTACGTTATTTCTGTGAATTGTACCATTTATGAGGCCTTCTTCTATTTGGTGTATTCTCTCTTCTAATAGTGCAATCCTGTTCGTTAAGTTTTCTTCTTCACTATGCATATCTAACGAACATATGCGCAGTAATGATATTTCTATTAAAATTCGCTGACTTGTGCTCCATTTTATTGCAGGTTCCAAATCCGATAGCTCACGAATTATTGCAAGACCATAGGGCATAGAAATTCTTTTTGCAATTGCAGGTATGGCCTTTTTTTCTTCTTCTGTCATGCTGTATAAATTCTCAAGACTATTAGTGGTTTTAAAAACAAGAACATCACGAAGAAACTGAATTAATTTACGAATATATTGTCCAGGATCCTTTCCTTCTGAAAAAATTAGATCTATTTGTGATATTACTTCTTTACTTTGCCTACTAATTAGAAAATCCAGTGTATTTATTATGATTGTATTCGGAGCAACACCAATTATCCCTTGTACCAGCTCAAGATCAAGCTCATCATTCCCTGTGGAGATACACTGATCAAGAATACTAATACCATCCCTTAACGCTCCCTCTGCAAGAGAGGCAATAAAGTTTGCAGCTTCATTTGATAATGTCACGTCACATTCTTTTGCAATAGAAAGAAGCCTTTGTGCAATACCTTTATTTGTTATGCGTCTGAAATCAAATCTCTGGCATCGTGAAAGGACGGTAGCAGGCATTTTATGTGCCTCTGTTGTGGCCAATATAAACATTACATGCTCGGGAGGCTCTTCAAGAGTCTTTAACAGAGCGTTAAATGCACCAATAGAGAGCATGTGAACCTCATCTATAATATATACCTTTTTAGAGGCTTTTGTGGGCGTATACACAACTTCATCTATTAAAGTTCTTACATTTTCAACACTATTATTAGAGGCAGCATCTATCTCAATGACATCAAGTATGGTACCGTCTATAATACCTGTGCATATTTCGCACTCATTACACGGATTACCATCTACAGGCGAAACACAATTTACAGCTCGCGCAAATATTTTAGCCATAGTCGTTTTACCCGTCCCACGCGTACCACAAAATAGGTATGCATGTGCAGTATTCTTCGCCATAACTGCATTCTTAAGTGTCGTTACAATATGCTGCTGTTCCACCACATCATCAAAAGTCTGCGGTCTATATACTCTATATAATGCTTGATGTGCCATTTTTACCACCTATCTTCAACCCAACACAGAGGGACGGTTCTTTTGTGTTATTTGACACAAGGGGACGGTTCTTTTGTGTTATTTGTGTTATTTATGTTACCATGTGTTACGATAACACAAAAGAACCGTCCCTCTGTGTT